>SKXH01000098.1 GCA_007128495.1 Bacteroidota bacterium | reverse complement strand
CGACAAACTCCCTGTCTTTTATCTCGATGTTGCAATCACTGACCGCAACAACATTACCTTCAAATATTTTTTCGATATTTTCTAAGCGTACACTTGCCATATGGCACCTCAATTATTATTGGTGATCATTTTAATTGTATCCATAAAATTCGGAAACGATACAGCAGCCGCCTGCATATTCTTTATGGTTATTTCTTTCCGGGCCGATAAACCCGCAACCACCGAAGCCATCGCAAGCCGATGGTCGCCGTAACTGTCGAGGGAAGCTCCACCGTGCAGCGATCCTCCCTCAAGTGCAAAACCGTCGGTTGTTTCTTCAACCCTTACACCAAGCGCTGCAAGGTTTGCAACGACGGAGCTGATCCGGTCTGACTCCTTATTTCTCAATTCTTCAGCGTTCTTGACCGTGAATGTTCCCCCGGCATTCGCCCCTGCAATTGCAAGTATCGGAATCTCATCGATAACAAGAGGAATTTCTTCTCCACCAACGGAACATCCCTGCAATTTTGACGATTTGGCAATAATATCTCCGATTGGCTCACCGTCGGGATTCCGCTTATTTACGATTTCAAAAATTCCATGCATTCGCTTGAGTATGTTGAGAAACATGATGCGTGTTGGATTCAAACTGACATTCTTGATCATTACTTCACTGTGCGGCGTAATAAGAGCAGCAACAATAAAAAATGCGGCGCTTGACGGATCGCCCGGAATGGTCATACGTGACGGCGGTATCTGATGAAGTTTATTGATCGAAATGTAATTCTTACGTCCAAACTTTTGTACCCGTAAACCGAGCATTCTTTCAGTATGATCGCGGGTCGGGATTTTTTCTATAACTGTTGTTGTCCCGGTTGCATATAACCCGGCCAGCAATATAGCCGTTTTCACCTGGGCACTTGCAACAGGCAGTTCATAATTTATGCCTTTTAACGGCCGATTTGTACCGCGAATTTTAATCGGTGCAGTTCCTTTACGGGTACCCGAGATACGGGCGTTCATCATCGCTAATTGTTTGATGATCCTTCTCATCGGCCGTTTCAATAATGAGTTATCGCCGGTAATGATCGACGGAAACGATTGTCCCGCTAAAATTCCGGCCAGCAACCGCATTGTCGTACCTGAATTTTTTGCATCCAGAACATCCTTTGGACATTGAAAACTGAAGGGGCCACGGCCTTGTATCCAGAGTGTTTTTCCGGCATATTCATACTGTATACCGAGCTTTTCGAGGCACTCCACTGTTGTCAGCGGATCGTTGGAGTCGGGAAAGTTTTCGAACAAACTCTCACCTTTCGCCAACGCAGCAAACAATGCCGCCCGGTGTGCGATTGACTTATCCCCCGGCAATTCGATCTCGCCCCGCAAAGCGTTTACCGGAGAAACGGTAACGATATTATTTTCATTTAATTTGGTTTGCAACTTCACCGACTTTCAGAATAGATTCACCATCCATTTCATCCGGAATCGGTAACTCCATTAAGTCGAGGAGTGTTGGTGCAAAATCACCCAGCTTTCCACCTTCCCGCAACGGACCGTTCACTCCATCTTTTATCACGATAAACGGCACCGGATTCGTAGTATGTGCAGTATGCGGTCCGCCGTCTGTATCAATCATAATATCGGCGTTACCGTGATCTGCTGTTACGACTGCACAGTAACCGAGTTCAAGAGCTGCCTCCAGTACCTGCCGGGTACACCGGTCAACGGTCTCGACCGCCTTAACAGCCGCTTCCATCGAGCCGGTATGCCCCACCATATCCGGATTTGCAAAATTCAAAACGACAAGATCAGGATTATTATCTGTAATAAATTTTACCGTTTCATCTGCCACTTCATAGGCGCTCATTTCGGGTTTGTAGTCGTATGTCGGAACATCCCGGGGAGAAGGAATAAGGATACGCTCCTCTCCGTCGAACGGTTTTTCACGACCACCCGAGAAAAAGAACGTGACATGCGGATACTTTTCCGTTTCCGCGATACGGAGTTGCGTTAATCCATTCGCGGCAATATACTCACCGAGTGTATTATCAAGTGATTGTGGTTCAAACACTACGGGAAATGTAAACTCCTTATGATACGGAGTCATCGTAACATAATTGAGATCGAGGAGTGTGCGGTCGAATTCCTTAAAATCAGGATCGGTCAATGCGGTTGTCAACTGCCGCGGCCGATCGGTGCGGAAGTTGAAGAATAATACAGCATCGCCGTCTTCAATGACTGCCACCGGTTTATCGTTCTCGGTAAGGACGACGGGCATGATAAACTCATCGGTTATTTCATTTTTATACGATGCTTCAACTGCTTCAACCGGATCGCTGAACTTTTCTCCTTCTCCTTCAACCAGCATCCGGTATGCCTTTTCCGTCCGCTCCCACCGTTTATCGCGGTCCATCGCATAATACCGGCCGATGATCGTTGCGAGCTTACCGGTTCCGATCTCTTTTACCTTTTCCTGAAACTCCTTAACATATTTTACACCATTATGCGGCGGGGTATCCCGGCCATCCATAAATGCATGTACAAACACATCCGGCAAACCGTGTTTGTGCGTCATCTCTAACATGGGATATAAATGCCGCAGATGACTGTGCACACCTCCGTCGGAAAACAATCCCATAATATGGAGCTTTCCGTTTTTCTCTTTTACGGCATTTATAAGATTAAGGAGCGTTTCGTTCTCATAAATTGCTCCGGTCTTAATTGCCTGATCGATACGGGTAATATCCTGCCACACGATACGGCCGGCACCGATATTCATATGACCGACTTCAGAATTTCCCATCTGTCCTTCTGGAAGTCCGACATATTCACCGGAAGCATTTACCCACGTCCACGGTCTGGTCTTGAACAATTCATCGAGATACGGCTGATTTGCACGTGCAATTGCGCTCACCGATTGATCTTTCGCAAGACCATAACCGTCAAGAATAATAAACATCATTTTTTTCATAATGTATCAGCCGTTATGTTTTTATCTATCTGTTTGAACGCCGGGATTGTTTTTTTCTGTCTCCCCGGCGATCTTTTGATCGGCCGTCGCTGTCATCTTTACCCGGTTCTTCACCTGTAATAACAGCTTTTTTGCTGAGATTATAACGGCCTTCGCTGTCGATCTTCATCAGCTTGACTTCCATCTTATCGCCTTCTTTTACAACATCGGTAACTTTCTCAACGCGGTTTGTGTCAAGCTGTGATATATGAACCAATCCTTCAGTACCCGGGAGAAATTCGACGAATGCGCCAAAATCCATTATCCGTTTGACGGTTCCTTCATAGATTTTTCCGACCTCCGGTTCTTCGGTCATCTTTTCGATTATAGAGCGGGCTTTATCACCGGCTTCTTTGGTAAGCGCGGCAATCGTAACCGTACCGTCCTGATCGATGTTGATTTCGGTGCCGGTTTCGGAGATGATATTACGAATAGTCTTTCCACCCGGTCCGATAACGGATCCGATAAGAGCCACCGGGATATTCATCGTTATCAAGCTTGGTGCATAATTTGATATGCTCGGACGCGGTTCACCGAGTGTCTGGTTCATTGCCTCGAGTATATGCAACCTTCCCTCTTTTGCCTGACGGAGTGCTTGTTCCATGACGTCGAACGATATGCCTTCAATCTTGATATCCATCTGGAATGAACTGATACCGTCGGCAGTGCCGGCAACTTTAAAGTCCATATCTCCGAGATGATCTTCATCGCCGAGAATATCACTTAACACCGCGACCCGATCGTTATCTTTTATCAATCCCATCGCAATGCCCGCAACGGGTTTTTTAATCGGCACGCCCGCATCCATCATAGCAAGCGAACCGGCACATACCGTAGCCATCGATGATGAACCGTTCGATTCAAGGATGTCGGAGACTATTCGTAAGGTATACGCAAATTCCTGTTCAGTTGGCAGTACATAAGCCAGAGCACGTTCGGCAAGATTCCCGTGGCCTATCTCACGGCGGCCGGGTCCTATAACTCTCCCGACTTCACCGACACAAAACGGCGGAAAGTTGTAGTGCAGCATGAACCGTTTCATTGATTCAGGGAGAAGACCTTCAATAAGCTGCTGATCCATTTTTGTACCCAGCGTCACGCTTGTCAAACTTTGAGTTTCACCGCGTGTAAACAGGGCCGATCCATGGGTTCTCGGCAGCAATCCTACTTCGCAGCTTATGGTGCGAATATCATCCATGTTCCTGCCATCGAGTCGTTTTCCTTCGGAAAGTATCATCTCACGCATATCCGATTTTTCGATATCGTGGATAATCTCTTTAATCTCGGATTCTTGTTCGGGATATTTTTCCGCAAGCGATTCGAGAGTTTTTTCTTCGATCTCTTTGCGGTTTTGTCCTCTTTCATCTTTTGTTCCCGACGACCGGTTGTTCTTTTTAATTTGTTCTTCGACGATTTCCCGGACATCCTGCACAAGTTGTGCATCCGGTTCCGTCTTCACAAATTCACGTTTTTGTTTACCGGCTTCGCGGACAAGCTCGAGCTGTAATTCATTAAGCTGTTTAATAGCATCATGGGCAACTTTGAGCGCGTCGAGCATGTCTTCTTCACTGATCTCGTTAGATTCCCCTTCGACCATTACCACACTCTCGCTTGTTCCGGCAACGATAACATCTATATCGCTATCCTCAAGTTGTTTATATGTCGGATTAACTATCCATTCGCCGTCGATTCGACCGACCCGTACTTCAGAAATCGGACCGTTCCACGGAACGTCGGAAACCATAAGGGCCGCCGAAGCACCGACACCGCCCAACACATCGCTATCATTTTCCTGGTCGGATGAATAGACGGTCACGAGTAGCTGTGTCTCGTTCATATAACCATCCGGGAACAACGGGCGGATTGGCCGATCTATTAATCGTGAGGAAAGAATTTCTTTTTCCGTGGGACGGCCTTCACGTTTGAAAAAACCGCCCGGTATTTTGCCGGCTGCGGCTATTTTTTCTCGGTATTCAACTTGCAACGGGAAGAAGTCGCGGGTTTCGTCTGCCTCGTGAGCCGATACGACTGTAGCAAGCACCATAGTATCACCGAATTGCACCATCACGGCTCCATCGGCTTGTTTTGCAAATTTTCCTGTTGAAAGACTGAAAGTTCGCCCGTTTAATTCAAATTGTTTCTTGGTTTCCATTTATGCTCCTGCAATTTCGTGCGTGTTATTACTTCCGTATTTTGAGTTCGTTTATGATTTTTCTGTACCTGTTAATATCCTTTTTCATCAGGTAATTTAACAGTCTGCGCCGCTTACCGACCATTTTTAATAATCCGGTACGCGAATGATTGTCCTGTTTATGGGTACCGAAATGTCCGGTAAGATCGTTAATTCGAGCTGTTAAAATTGCAATCTGTACTTCAGGTAATCCCGAGTTTTTCTCGGAGTTTCCGTATTGCTTAACAATTTCAGCTTTTTGCTCCTTTGTTAATGCCATTGATAGTATGCTCCTCTTTTGATTTATTAATAACTATTTATTATTTAAAATTTTTCAGCCAACTCAATACAATTCTGCTTATCAGTTTGTAATGTTTTTATCAATGCTTCCGGTGAATCAAACTTTCGTTCATTCCGCAGCTTTTTATAAAAAGAAATGTCAATGAGTGTGTCATACAGCTCACCCACATTTTCTAAAAAGTGCACTTCCATCACAATCTGGCCGCCGCTTTTAAAGGTCGGCCGCGTGCCGATGTTCATCATACCGGGAAGCTCTTTCCCATCAAATTTTCCGGTCACAAAGTACACCCCGTTACCCGGAATAAGTTTTTTCTCGTGAACCGGGATGAGATTTGCCGTCGGGAAACCGATACCGGCACCGCGCCCGTCGCCCCGCACGACTTTACCTCTGTACGAATATGTCCAGCCGAGAAATTCTGCCGCACGTTCAACGCGACCTTCTTTCAAAAGTTTTCGTATTTTCGTCGAGCTTACTACTTCATCGCCCACGTAATACGGCGGAACATTGTGCACACTGAAGCCGTACTCGTTTCCGAGATCGACGATATCTTTAATACCGGACTGGCGATCGCGTCCGAACATATGATCATAGCCGACGACGACCTCTTTTGCGCCGAGACCGTCCACAATATACTGCTTATAAAACTCTTCAGACGTCAATCTTGAAAACTCGTATGTAAACGGAATAATGAACAACACATCGATGTTCATTTTCTGAAAGATTTCGATCCGTTCATCGAGTGTTGTCAACAACTCGACCGGTCCTTTGTGCGACTTAACCACTTCTTTCGGGTGCGGATCGAAGGTAATAATTACGCTCCGCATACCGAGTGTTTTTGCGCGTTCTCTCACCTCAGCAACTATTTTTTGGTGTGCACGGTGTATGCCGTCATAACTTCCGATCGTACACACCGAATCTACCGGTTCACCGGCCTCATGGAATGCCCGTGCCTGTATCACACGTATTTCCTTTTCAAACGATCTTTCAATTCATTTAAAAGTTCAATCGTTACCGCATCATCGACTGAGTACGGGCCGATGGCAATTCGTCGTAGTTCCGTCAAATGGCCGCCCGTATTTAGTTCCTGACCGAGGTCATGGGCAATTGTTCTAATATATGTCCCTTTCGAACAGGCGATCCTAAATGTTACATACGGTAAGTCGATATTCGTAACGGTGAATTCAGATATCATTACGCGCCGCAGTTCCCGATTTATTACAATTCCTTTTCGTGCAAGTTTATATAACGGTTTACCGTTTTTTTTTATAGCCGAATACATCGGCGGCATTTGCTCGATTTCACCGGTGAATTTCCCGGCAGCTACAGTGATCATCTCCGGTGTTATCCGATCAACCGGCTTTTGTTCGATAACCTCTGTTTCAGAGTCATAACTTGCTGTTGTTTGTCCGAGTTTGATCGTCCCCGTATATATTTTCTTCAGTGATACAAATGAATCGATCTCTTTTGTTTTACGGGCAGTGCACACGATCAACAAGCCGGTGGCTATCGGGTCCAGCGTTCCGGCATGCCCGACTTTCTTGATGCCGAATGTTCTTTTAATTTTGTTAACGACATCAAACGACGTCCACTCCTTCGGCTTATCCACAAGGATAACAACACCGCCGGAGAGTTCCTTTTCAACAGCCGTTGGATCCACATCAATGTTTTTCTTCAGAACATCGAGCGTTAGAATATCGCTATGATGTGTTGTTGTCATCATTCCGGATTTTCTTAAATATTCGCTCCAGCGAATCTACCCTGTCAAGCGTATCGTCGAGATAAAATTGTAAGTCGGGAGTGTACTTCAAGCGTATTCGTGCTCCGAGCATTTGCCGGACTTCGCCTTTGCGGCGCGTTAACTCGTTAATTGTTGCTTCTTTTTTTTCGTTAGAGTCAAAAATACTAAGGTACACTTTCGCAATCTTTAGATCGGGCGTCATTATGATATCGGTCACCGTCAGGAATGAATCGGTGTCAATAACAAGCTCACGCAACAATATCTGACTCATCTCTTCTTTTATAAGAGATGATACTTTTTCTGTTCGTATTGACATACTGTTTTTTGTTATTTTTTTAATTTATCCAGCGTCCGTTTTTGTTCGGTTAACTTAAATGCTTCGATGGTATCTCCGATTTTAATATCGTTATACCCTTCGATTCCCATACCACATTCATAACCGCTATCGACTTCACGGACATCATCTTTAAAGCGTTTGAGTGATGAGAGAGTTCCTTCATAGATTACTATACCGTCGCGAATAAGCCGTACTTTTGCATTCCGCATCATCTTGCCTTCCTGCACAGAACAGCCGGCAACGGTACCGACCTTCGGAACCTTAAACGTTTCACGAACTTCAGCGGTACCGATAATCTCTTCTTTGATTTCAGGTGAAAGTAATCCTTCGAGTGCACTCTTCACATCATTGATTGCATCGTAAATCACACTGTACAACCTGATCTCGACATTTTCGGATTCCGCCAGTTTTCGTGTACTCACCAACGGCCT
>SKXH01000075.1 GCA_007128495.1 Bacteroidota bacterium | reverse complement strand
TCTCAATGGTTTATAAAAAAGGGATGCAGCGGGATGGTAAGAACCCGACGGTATTATATGGATACGGTGCATACAGCATCAGTCAGGATGTGAACTTTTCATCGAATCGTTTAAGTTTGCTCGACCGCGGCTATATTTTTTGCATTGCACATATCCGCGGCGGTGGTGAAATGGGAAGACAATGGTACGAAGACGGCAAGCTGTTAAAAAAGAAAAATACTTTTACCGATTTCATCGCCTGTGCCGAACTTCTTTTCGAACATAACTATACCTCTCCGGATAAGACGGTTATCTACGGCGGAAGTGCGGGTGGTATGCTCATCGGTGCAGTGCTCAACATGCGCCCGGATATTTGCCGCGGCGCAATTGCAAATGTTCCGTTCGTCGATGTATTAACGACAATGCTCGATCCATCGATCCCGCTCACCGTAATTGAATACGATGAGTGGGGAAATCCAAACGAAAAGAAATACTACGATTACATAAAAACATACTCACCGTACGATAATGTCACGGCACAGGAATATCCGCACATACTCACGCTTGCAGGTTTAAACGATCCACGAGTACAATACTGGGAACCGGCAAAGTGGACGGCGAAACTGCGGGTAACAAAAACGGATGATAATCTGCTTATGCTTAAAACCGATATGGGGGCCGGACACGGCGGCGCATCCGGTCGGTACGATTACCTCAAAGAGCTTGCCTTTGAGTACGCGTTCATACTGGAAGTAATTGGAAAACAATAATATGTCACACACCGAATCGATTACCGCGCTCGTAATTAACTATCAAACACCGCACCTTACCCGAATGGCTGTATGGTCGTTGAGAAGTTTATATCCGGATTTGAAGATACTTCTCATCGATAATAATTCTCCGCATGAAATGTATACCTCGCTGCAGCAAACTGCAGATGAAGCGGGCGGAGTAGAACTCATTCGCAACGACCGCAATATACATCACGGTCCGGCATTGCATCAGGGTATCGGTATGTGTGAAACCGAGTGGATACTTCTGTTCGACTCCGATTGCATTGCATACCGTGCGGGCTTCATCGAGAAAATGTATGATATCGCACAGGGTGGTGCCTATATGACCGGCCATCTGCAATACATCGACGAATACGGGTATAATGCAAACGAGTCTACCAAAAATCCGATACCGTATATTCATCCCCGGTGCGCACTGGTAAACATTCCACTGTACCGGAACCTCCCCCCGTTCGAAAAGCATGGGGCGCCGTGTATGGCCAACCAAAGAGCTGCATTGAAAAAAAAGTACCGGCTCGAACATTTTCCGGTCGATCTCTATGTATATCATTTCGCCCGCGGCACGGTCGATGCAACCGGCGGATATCATCTGGGAATGGCCGGCCAGCTTAACAGGATGAAACGTATTATCCGGAACATAGGCCGGCGTTGAAGTTGTAGTTTATTCTCAGTATAATTGATACTATGAAAAAAATATTATTGCCTCTTATTATACTATCGGCACTCTCGGTTTCCGGTTGCGCGATCATCGATGTATTACTCGGCACGGATCGAATTCAGCAACCGGCTGTAAAAATTGAATCGGTTAACGTCGGCGCGGTATCCTTCGAATCTCTCGAATTATTATTCGATATCAACATTGAAAATCCCAACCGGCTTGCTATAACATTATCATCCTTCGATTACGAATTATTGCTGAACGACAAATCATTCGTGAAAGGCGACCAGCCGGACGGGATGAAGGTCGGAGCTGAGGCAAGCAATACCGTCCGTATACCGGTCTCGTTGACTTTCAGAGATATAATTGAGTCCGTGCAGGATGTGGCACGCGAGGACAGCTCGCGGTATCAATTCAAATCCGGCTTTTCATTTAAGCTGCCGGTCATCGGCGATGTGCGGGTCCCGGTGCAGCGTTCGGGATCGATCCCGGTTATCAAGAAACCGTCGTTAGATATCGCATCGTTCAACATAGAAAACATATCGTTTACCGGAGCCGAAGCGGTACTCAAGCTCAGAATGAACAACCCGAACTTCTTCTCCTTTGAGCTTGAACAACTGCAATATAACTTTTCGATTGACGGTATTAATGTATTACGGGGAAGTGCAGATCACAGTATTACGATCAATCGATATGGTGAGAGTACAATAGATATTCCCTTATCTCTAAACTTCGTTGATTTCGGGCAAAGCATATATCGAATACTGCGCGGCGAGCAGGATGCGCAATTTGAATTTACCGGATCGGCATTGTTCGATTCGTCCATCGATTTTTTCAGGAACATTCCACTTGATTTTGAGCAATCGGGTAAACTGCCTTTAGTGAGATAGGTATCATATTACTTAATAAAGGACCCATGTCAAATAGCAATCTCCTCGAACTCCTCTCGAAAAAAAGATTACTACAACTTGCCGGTCCGCAATCATATTCACGCGGAGAAGCGTATTTCGAAAACGGCCGGGTAACGGGATTACACATAGAGGATAATTTTATCCGCGCACAGGTAGCAGGAACAAAAACATACCGGACAAAATTATGGATCAAAGAAAACAGTCTCGAATGGTCCTGCACCTGTCCGCTCTTTGAAAGCGATGAAGTGTTTTGTAAACACCTGGTAGCGATATCGCTCGCCGCACAGGAATCATCATCACATACTACCGAATATACAGGAAGCAAATCAAAAGCACGTCCGCTCACTTCCTCCGATGTTGAACAGTATTTATTAAAACAGGATAAAAAAACATTGGTTGCTATTTTGATGGAGCAGGCACGGTCCGATGACGGTTTGTACGATAACCTTCGAATGAAAGCTGCTATCTCCGGCAATCAATCAGCGGTCGCTACGTTGAAGCACACCATACGCGAAGCAGTAGGTTGGGATGGCTTTGTGGATTACAGATCTGCACGTGAGTATACACGCGGATTGTACAACGTTATTGCATCAATCTCTGAGTATTTAGAACATGGTAACGCCGCTGAAGTAATAGACCTGACTGAATACTTTTTAAAGCAACTGGAAGTACAAATGAATTATATTGACGATTCCGACGGTTTTATGAGCGACATTCTTATTGAACTTCAGGAGATTCACTACCGGGCATGCAAAATCGCAAAACCCGATCCCGGGAAATTGGCAAAGAAACTCTTCAACTGGGAGTTAAACAGCGACTGGGAAATATTCTACGGTTCAATCGAGAACTATTCGGATATTTTAGGAGAGAAAGGAAAACAAGTCTATCGCGACTTAGCCGAAAAGGAGTGGAACAAAATACCTTCCATCGGACATGAAAAAGAGCATGTTAATGTTATAGAGAGAGGAAACCGCTTTCGAATAACAAAAATGATGGAAGCACTTGCAAGACAAAGCGGAGATGTTGAACAGCTTGTTGCAATTAAGGCAAAAGACCTGTCACTCCCCTATTTTTATTTGGAAATTGCAGAGATCTACAAAGAGGCCGGTGAAAAAGATAAGGCATTGGAATGGGCTGAGCAGGGTATGAAAAAATTTCCCAAACACGGGGATACCCGGTTGTGTGAGTTCCTCGCCGACGAATATCAGCGGCGTAAACACTTTGACGATGCTATCAAACTGATCTGGCAGATTTTCACAGAGCATCAGGATCTTGAAAATTATAAGCTATTAAAAAAACATGCTGCCCGCGGCGGTAAAAAAATTTGGAAACAATGGAGAGAAAAAGCACTCGACCATATCCGGAAAGAAATTAAAAAACGAAAGGCACAGGAAAAGAAAAATCGATGGCTGTGGAATGCCGCCGACCACTCAATACTCGTCAGAATTTATTTATGGGAGAAAAATACCGATCAAGCATGGCAGGAAGCACAACAAGGCGGCTGCAGCGAAGAATTATGGTTCAAGCTGGCAAAGCTGCGTGAGAAAGAATTCCCTGAAGATGCACTATCCGTATACCAAACATTCGTCGACCCGACAATTAATCAAAAAAATAATCAGGCATACCGTGAAGCCATCGACATATTGAAAAAAATTAAACAGCTTTTTATACGTTTGAACCGTCCAACAGAATGGGAAAACTTTCTTGAGACAATTAAGGCAGCTCATAAACCCAAACGGAATTTAATGAAGTTGCTGAATAAAGAATTTAATGCTACCGCAACAAAAAACTAATATGCAGAATTTTTCCAATCTGCAACGGGATTTTTATTGTTCCGCCAGGGAGCTTACGATTTAGGCCAATTCTGCACGATAATTAATATCTGCCTCACAAAAGTGGCCTGGCAATTATTCTTACAGGGCTTGAAATTATATTTATCCGAACAGTACCCGGGACATCCTTCCATATTCATTTTAAGTTCCGGATACACCGGCCCGGTATACAAATCACGCAACAAATGTATCTGAATTGCAATTGTCGTACAACAATCGTGATTGAATAAAAAAAGTCCGCCCATCAGTTGTTTAGTGTTAATCTGATAACCGATAATTTTAATGGTAGGGTCCGCAAGAAATTCCTCTCTACTATTCCACTCATGGCCGCAATTCGGACAGCCCTTAAAAATAGCGCATTCGACATCTGAATGATTTAGGGTTTCGATAACTTTGCACCTTTCAATTGTTTTACAAATTTAATTTAATAGGGCAAACACAGCATCATTCTTCTACTAATGTGATCAATATCACAAAAATAATGCCAATATGATAAAAAATTAATTTTGTGTTTTTAAACCAAAAATTAATATCTTACACTCAAAACCTTGATAAAGTAGGTAGATATTACATGTCGGTAATTTTTACATCATTTATTTTGTAATTATTACACTCAAATTTCCCGGAAATAATTTATGCCCATTAAACCCGAACTTCTTAGCCGCTTAAACATCCGATTACTTTATCAAAGCATCAAACACTTTACCCGCACACATAGATTGAAACGAAAAAATGACTGTGCAGACAGAGCACTGCCGCATATGATTGATACCGGTTTTCGTTCAGCCGGGGATATAACATCCTATAATAAGGATAAGAACAAGGTAACAGTAGCCGCACAAAACTGTTCATTGCAGATAAGCTTTCTTGAGAAGAATCTGCTTACAATCAACATACAACGGAATGGAAATATTACAGAAAATTATTCTTACGCATTGGATGATAACCGGCCTGAATGGACAAATCCCGAACCTGAAATTCGTGAGAGTGAAGAACATATTCAAATTTTATGTGGTAATATGCGGATAACCGTTCGAAAAGATAATTGCTTAATTACAATCACCGACACTTTAAATAATCCCATTCTTGAAGAAGCAGACCCGATAAAGTTTAACAATAAAGGAGCCGTTAGCTGGGCATTAAAGCACCATCCCGGAACACGATACCACGGTCTCGGCGAAAGGGCATCCGGTTTTGACCTTACGGACGGGAAATATACTCTCTGGAATACTGACCCGTCTCTTTACAACCGGGGCGACGATCCGCTGTACCTCAATGTACCGTTCTTATTTATGATGCGTGGAAGTAAAGCAACAGGATTATTTATTGACAATTCGTTTCGATCGTCGTTCGATATTACGTTGAGCGGTCCGCACACAGTCGAATATCGCTCTGCCGGCGATGGTCTATGCGCATATATAATGTCCGGCACACCGCCGGAGGTCATGCAACACTACACCGCCCTCACCGGGCGGATGAATATGCCGCCGTTGTGGGCGCTCGGTTACCATCAATCCCGTTGGAGTTATTATCCGCAAAGCAAAGTATTGGAAATCGCAAACGAATTCAGGCAACGAAAACTTCCCTGCGACGTGATCCATATAGATATCGATTACATGGACGGCTACCGGTGTTTTACGTGGGATACAAAAAGATTTCCCGACCCGAAAAAAATGATAAATACATTACACGGTCAGGGATTTAAAGTGTTATCTATGATCGATCCGGGAATTAAAGTTGATCCGGAATATCATGTTTATCGCGACGGAATGGAAAAGGATGTCTTCATTAAATATCCCGACGGAACGCCATTTACCGGTCCGGTATGGCCGGGCAATTGCCATTTCCCCGATTTTACCGATCCTGAAGTAAGAGAATGGTGGGGTGAATTATACGAACCGCTTCTTGATGATGGTATCGATGCGTTCTGGAACGATATGAACGAGATCGCTCTGATTACCTTTCTTACCGGAACAACGGTGCCCGATTGCATACGGCACTCATTCAAAAAAAACGGTGCCGACCACGCCGGAATACATAATTACTACGGTATGTTAATGGCGCAGGCAACCGCCGGGGGAATCCAAAAACTCCGTCCCGGAAAACGACCGTTTGTATTAAGCCGTGCCGGTTGGGCTGGATTACAACGGTACGCCGTCAACTGGACCGGCGACAATCGCAGTACGTGGGATCATCTTCGTTTAACGGTATCGATGTTGCTTAACCTGGGGCTGTCGGGTATTCCGTTTACCGGTCCCGATATCGGGGGATTTGCCGGTAAACCGTCGCCGGAATTGTTTGCACGGTGGATGCAGCTCGGCGCGTTCATTCCCTTCTTCCGGAATCACACAATGAAAGGATCGCCCGATCAGGAACCATGGTCGTTTGGCAGGGAAATTGAATCCATCTGCAGAAAATATCTCGAATTGCGATACCGGCTGCTTCCCTATCTTTACACTGCAGTATGGCAGGCACATGAAAAAGGTATACCGATAGCACGCCCGCTCTGGTTTGTGTATCCCGATGACGATCAAACATATACCATCGATGATCAATACCTTTTCGGTGATAGTTTTCTCATAGCACCGGTATTGCACAAGGGTCAGGGCTCACGTACGGTCTATCTTCCTGATGGCAATGATTGGTATGATTACCGGTCAAATAAAAAATATACAGGCGGTTCTACTATATCAGTTGATGCACCTGTGGATACGTTACCTTTATTCGTCCGGGCAGGATCAATCATACCGGTTTGGCCTTCTCAGTTATATGTCAGAGAAAAATCAATCGAGGAACTGGAACTTCTTGTTTATTGGTCGGAACAAAAATGTACTTCAATGCTGTACGAAGACGACAGCGACTCTACAGATTATAAAAACCGGAATAAATATCGGCTCACCGAAATGATCCTCAACGACACTTCCCGCGGTTCATTACAATTTAAAACGGTTCACAATGGATATGAATCACGCTACCGGAAGTTTAAAATTACCTCGACCGGATGCCCGGAAGATGTCGACATGATCAACCTTCACGTATCTGATTAAATTATTTTAATGTCGGAGGTATATTGATAATGATAACGATATTATCTATTTTTACACATATTCCTGAAACAAAGGCCACCAATTTTCCTTCTTCTTAAAGGTGTCGTCTATGAAGACAACATATCATCTCCCCGCAGATAAACACACATACCCTGCTTTGCAGATAATTAACAATTTACCGGTTTAAACCTTTAACACTATCCGAATATATATTAACGGAAACAAATGAAGATTTTTTTACTCTTACCGTCTTTCCAACTATAACACTGATACGGAGGTATATATGTCACCTTTTATAGGCGAGGTTATCGGTACAATGATCCTTATAATCTTCGGCAGCGGCTCGGTTGCAAACGTCTTATTGAGCAAATCAAAAGCACAGAATTCAGGATGGATTGTAATCGCAACGGGCTGGGGCCTCGGTGTTGCGATGGCTATCTACGTTGCAGGACAATTCAGCGGTGCTCATATTAATCCGGCTGTTACGATCGGACTTGCCGCGGCGGGTGAGTTCCCATGGGCGGATGTTCCTCTCTATATCGCCGGTCAAATGGTCGGTGCGTTTATTGGTGCAGTGTTGGTATATTTACATTTTCTTCCACACTGGAAAGAAACAGAAAGCTCCGATTTTAAACTTGCCGTATTTTGTACCGGACCGCAAATCCGCAAACCGGCATCGAATTTATTAACCGAAATCATCGGTACGTTTATCCTCGTACTCGGTGTAATGGGTATCGTTGCAAACGGATATCCCGACG
>SKXH01000071.1 GCA_007128495.1 Bacteroidota bacterium | reverse complement strand
TCGATATCGAAACCATTTGCATCCGTCTTGGCAATGATGCTCGTTGAGATGGACGATCTTGATCTTGATGCTCCGATCCAGGATTATTTACCCATCTATCCCGAAAAACGCGGAGAGATCACCACGAGATATCTTCTTTCCCACACTTCGGGTATTCGTCATTACCGGGGAGATGAATTTTTAAGCAGCAGAAGGTACCGGTCAATTTTAACCCCACTTGCAACCTTCGCCGACGATACGCTGCTATTTAATCCGGGAGATGAATATTCATATTCAACATACGGATATACGCTTGCAAGTGCCGTCATCGAGGCGGCTGCCCGTACTCCGCTTCTTGAGCTGCTTGAAAAGAGGATCACCCTCCCGCATGAGTTAAATACGCTTGCGGCTGAAAAATCCGAGATGATCATTCCTAATCTCGCTTCTTTTTACATCACGCAGGATGAAGATATATATAATGCTCCGTACGTTGATAATAGCAACAAATGGGCCGGAGGCGGTTTGGTGGCAACAGCGGAAGATCTTGTTCATTTTGCTTCACAGCTACTTCAAGGAGATATCATTCAACCTTCATCAGTTGAAACAATGTTTACACCGCAGATGACAAATGAAGGCGATACATTGAATTACGCACTCGGATGGCGTGTCGGTGAGGATGAGGAAAACGGTAAACGTATTGTCTGGCATACAGGCGGTGCAATGGGAGGCGGCGGAGTTCTTTTCTTCTATCCGGATGACGGATTGATATATGCATCGCTTGCCAATACAAGGGGCGTAGAGCACCTTGAGCTTGCGAAAGAGATTTGCAGGTTGTTTGTGGGGGAATGAAATTACATTAAAAAAGCCCCGCTCACCGGGGCTTTTTTTAAAACTCAATATGAGGGCCTCCCCCTAAGAGGAGGCGAATAGAATTACTTGACCTTCACGTCGATCGACTTCGGAATTGCTTCCTCAGCTTTCGGGCACGTGATGGTCAGTATACCGTTCTCATAGCTTGCCTCGATTTTATCGCTTTGAACGGTTGTCGGCAATGTGAATGAACGCTGGAATGTGCCGAACCAACGCTCACTACGATGCAGGTTCAGGTCTTTCGGATCCTCATGCTGCTTTTTCTCGCCCCGGATCGTGAGGATGTTGCCCTGCATCGTGATTCGTACATCGTCCTTGCTGACACCCGGTAATTCTACCCGTACCCGGTACTCCCGCTCATATTCAGCTATATCGATTGCCGGTGTCCAGCCGGTGCGATAGTAATTCCCTTCGTCCTGCATACCGCCACGGAAGAAGGTATCAAACATCCGGTTCATATCACGCTGCATATCAAAGAGACCTGTGCTAAGATCGCTTGTGGGATTCCAACGTGTTAAAGCCATAGTTGACACCTCCTTTCATTATTTGTTATTGGTTTACGGTTAATTACTTAATGTGAATTTCACGTGGTTTAACAGATTCGTTTTTTTGTAATGTAATTGTCAAAACACCGTTATCATACTCTCCGTTGATCTTCGAACGATCGATTTCTTTACCGAGCTGAAACTCCCGTTCGTAGACACTGGGGATAATCTCACGTCTGTGCAGCTTTGCATCCCCTTTGTGATAATCACCCGTGTATGCCCGAACGCGCAGTGTGTCACTGTCAACTTTTAAATCAATTGATTCTTTATTCACACCCGGCATATCCACCTGTACGGTGTAGTGATTATCACTTTCAATAATGTCTACCGGGGGAACAATACGTCTCTCATAGTAAGAACGTGGTTGAACCACAGATTCTTTCTTCTCAGGTCTTTTCATTAAATCTTTACGTGTCATCAGATACCCCCGTTATTATTTTATACTGATTTCACGCGGCTTTATTGTTTCTGCTTTCGGCAACATAATACGCAGTAACCCGTTTTTCATTTCGGCCGAGATATTGTCCGCATCGATATCGTGCGGCAGCTCAATCGATCGGGTAAATTTTCCGGTGCTTATTTCATTTCGTATCCACTTTGAACCGTGCGGCATATCGTATGGTTTGCGTTCACCTGATATTGTTAAATAACCGTTGTCGATTGAAATTTTCAAATCTTCTTTGCGAACTCCCGGCATCTCTGCTATAATTACACTTTCGTTCTGGTACTCGGCAAGGTCAAAACGCGGATAAGCTCTTGTGCGCGATACCGGGTATGCATCAAACAGATCACCGAAAACATTGTGAATGTTTCGGTCAAAATCCATCTCATCGTGTAACCATGGATTTGCTGCGGGATAATTTCTTACTCGTACTAACATAGTGTGTCCCTCCTCTTAGAGTTGGAGTGTTGTTTTATTTATTTAGTTAATTCACTTTCTAAGATAGCAACTGGTGTGCCAAATGAATTAAATCTATTGTTGAGCAGCTTGCAAGTATTTGAAATTATTTAAGATAGGAGGTCGATTTGGTATGGTTTAAAAAACCTGGCTGCAATTTAATACTGCCATGATGGCGGTGAGGGAATGACCGAAATGTCAAAAGTGATGAAATTTATGACAGGTAAATCTGAAATTTTTTCAGTCCGGATATTTTTTGTCTTCCCGTGTTGCTATTTTGTGAAATATATATTACTTTACTGTAGTAAAGCGTATGACAAAGATAAATCAACAAGATATAGACGAACTCTACACTGTTATTCTCGAGCTTAAAACTCTTGCAGAATGCAAAAAATTTTTTCGTGACTTGCTCACGGAAAGAGAAATTGAAGATATTGCGGAGCGATGGAAAATAGCCAAAATGCTCGTTCAAGGAATACCCTACTCACAAATTGAAAATGAACTCGGCATCAGTTCCACCACGATTGCACGGGTTCACAAATGGGTGAAGCAGGGCAAAGGGGGCTATAAGATGATGATGGAACGGCTTGATATAGTGTAGTATCCTTCTCTTACCCCGCCTTTAATTTATTTTTTAGTGCACGGGGATTTTTATTCACTTTAAAAACACTTTAGTGTGGTAAAGTATGATAGCGGGAAACGGTAGACTTAAAATTGCTATACAGAAAAGCGGTCGGCTCACTGATGAATCGGTGGAGTTGCTGCGAAAATGCGGATTCGATTTTGAATTTCAACGCCATGGTTTGTATTCACCGTGTCGAAATTTTGACATTGACTTGCTTGCATTACGCGATGATGATATACCCGAGTATGTACAGGATGGCGTTGCCGATCTCGGAATTGTCGGTGAGAATCTGGTGCGTGAACGTAATGCAAAGGTCAAGCACCTTACCCGGTTAGGATACGGTCATTGTAAACTTATCATAAGCGTACCCGCGAAATCCAAAGTTACTACTCTGGAAAAATTAAAAGATAAACGTATTGCGACTACCTATCCGGTAACGTTAAAGCATTTTTTGAGAACAAACAAAATGAAAGCCGATATTGTTGAATTAAGCGGTGCGGTCGAGCTTGCTCCCGCTCTTGATGTCGCCGATGCGATTTGCGATATTGTTTCAACGGGAACAACACTTCGGGTAAACGGATTGAAGCCGTTGACGACAGTCCTCGAGTCGCAAGCAGTATTGATATCCAACCCGACTTCTTATGGCGGTGAAAAAAAACGTGAATTAATAGAGCGTTTGATGATACGGATATCGGGTTGTTTGCAAGCACGGGGTAAACGCTATATGATGATGAATGCTCCTGCAGCATCGATCGAGCGGTTGAAGAAAATACTACCAAGTTTAAAAAGTCCCACTATCGTTCCTCTTGCAGAGAAGGATATGATAGCGCTGCATACCGTTGTTGGCGAGGATGAATTCTGGGATCTAATGGAAAAATTGAAAAAGAACGGAGCCCGCGATATCGTAGTTGTACCAATAGAAACAATAATTACATAATAGTGTATGAAAATATATAACAAACGAAAACTCGCCAGCGAAGAATTACTACAATTGACCATACGCCCGGAAGATGGGGCAGAAAATATAAATACAGTCGTACAAACTATATGCACCAATGTCAAGAAACGGGGCGATGGTGCCGTGCGTGAATACGCCGAACTCTATGAACCAACTTCAGTGGAGAAGTTCCGGGTTGCGGATGAAGAAATGGAAGAAGCGGAAAGAAAGGTTTCGCCGAAATTGCGGGAAGCAATTTCAACAGCGGAAAATAATATCAGAAAATTTCATAAAAAACAACTCCGTGAAAATGAGGAGGTTATCATAGCCGATGGAATCATATGCAGGCGTGAGATTCGCCCGTATGAAACTGTTGGATTGTACATCCCTGCCGGTTCTGCACCGCTTCCGTCGACTGTATTAATGCTCGGTATTCCAGCACAAATTGCAGGATGTAAAAGATTGGTGTTATGTTCACCCCCGAACGCATCCGCAAAAATTGATCCGTCTGTTTTAGTGGCGGCATCACATCTTGGTATTCGTGAGATATATAAAGTAGGAGGAGCACAAGCGATTTCAGCGATGGCTTATGGAACGCAGTCCATACCTAAGGTTGAGAAGATATTCGGTCCGGGCAATAGATATGTAATGGTTGCAAAACAGTTCGTATCGAATGACAAAGATGGCTGTCCTGTCGATCTTATTGCCGGTCCTTCGGAATTGCTTGTCATCACCGATAACACGGCACGCGCTGATGTTGTAGCGATAGATCTTTTATCGCAGGCAGAACACGATCCGTATTCGCAGGTCGTGCTGGTAACAACAGATGAGAATTATGCCGGAGAAGTTGTAAAGATTGTGAGAGCGAGAACGCAGGAGATGCCGCGTAGAAAGATAATCGAACAATCTCTTGCACGGAGCTATGTTTTAGTTGTTCCATCGATCACGGAGGCAATAGTCTTTACTAATAACTATGCACCGGAGCATCTCAGTATTATTACACAAAATCCGGAAGATATTGCGTCACAGATAAAACACGCCGGGTCCGTTTTCCTTGGTGAATATTCGCCGGTGACCGCGGGAGATTATGCGTCGGGGACAAATCATACACTGCCGACGAATGGTTCCGCGAAGTGGTTTGGCGGACTGACGGTCGAAAGTTACCAAAAATCTATTACGTTTCAATCTTTGACTAAAGAGGGTTTGAGAAATCTTGCACCTGCACTAATCACGTTAACAGAAGCCGAGGGTCTGGATGCTCACAAGCTTGCCGTCACGGAGCGTTTGCAATGAATATAGAGAATTTGGTGCGTCCGAATATTACACAGCTCAAACCATATCGAAGTGCACGCCAGGACCATACCGGTGGTATTTTACTCGATGCAAATGAAAATGCTTTCGGAAGTCCTGTCTTTTTCGATGGTCTTGAACTCAACCGCTATCCCGACCCGTATCAATCCGGATTACGGGAACGCCTGGCGATAATGGTTGATGTGCCGAAAGATACTGTATTTATCGGCGCCGGTTCCGATGAAATAATTGACTTGTTATTCCGGGTGTTTTGCGAACCATCGGTCGATAATGTCGTAATTCCCGAACCAACATATGGAATATACCGTGTCGCAGCCGGTATTCACAATGTATCGGTGAGTTCAAGTTTACTCAATGATGATTTTCAACTCGATGTTGCTGATATAGTCCGGCAGACTAATGAAAGCACGAAAATGATTTTCTGCTGTTCACCGAATAATCCGACCGGTAATGTTTTTTCAAAAGAGGATATATTTCAGCTTTGCACAGCAACCGGTGCATTGATAATAGTCGATGAAGCGTATGTTGAATTCGCGGGTTCAACATCATTGGCAGGATATGTTGAGGCATATCCGAATCTTGTAGTTATGCGCACACTCTCAAAATCATGGGGATTGGCCGGCATACGAATCGGCTATTGTATCGCACATCCAACTATCATCGAATATTTAAACAAAGTAAAAGCGCCGTATAATGTAAATTCCGTATCGGCATCGCTGGCATTGAAAGCACTCGAGGAACCAAAGGAAAGAGAGCAAATTATCCAAACAATCCGGGAAGAAAGAAAACGATTGGTGGAACGTTTGCAAATAGTACCGCAGGTACAACACATTTACCCGTCGGATGCGAATTTTCTGCTCGTGCGGGTGAACAATGCTAAAAAGGTATATTCAAAGTTGATAAATGACGGAATTGTAATACGCGATCGAAGTAATGAACCAAAACTCGATAATTGTGTTCGTATCACAGTCGGTACTAGCGAACAAAACGATGTTCTTATTCAAGCGATGGAGGAGATCGGCGAATGAAGGTAGTATTTCTTGACCGTGACGGAACGATCATCCGCGAGCCGGCGGATGAACAGATCGATTCACTTGAAAAGCTCGAATTCATTCCCGGTGCGATAACGGGTTTGCGACGATTGGTTGAGAAGGATTTTGATCTTGTTATGGTAACCAACCAGGATGGACTTGGAACAACTGCATTTCCGCAGAATAATTTCGATACGGCACAGAATAAATTACTCCAAATACTTGAAGGCGAAGGTATTATCTTCTCCGGAATATTTATATGTCCGCATACTCCGGAAGATACGTGTGCATGCCGTAAACCAAAGAGTACAATGCTGACAGATTTTCTGAATAATAATGATGTTGATTTACAAAAATCGTTCGTTATCGGCGACCGGGTTACGGATATTCAACTTGCGAAAAACCTCGGATGTAAGTCGGTCCTTTTAAAATCCAATACGATCGATGCCGACCCGAACGGTACTGTAACACCGGATTACATCACTTCAAAATTTTCGGATGCCTGCGATTTCATCATTAAAAATATCCGCTCGGCTACCGTGAATCGAAAGACAAACGAAACAGATATTACTGTTTCCGTGTTTATAGATGGTACCGGTTCGCATTCTATAAATACCGGGATCGGTTTCTTTGACCATATGTTAGCACAAATTGCAAAACATTCATTGATAGATCTGAACATAGTCGTGAAAGGTGATTTACACGTCGATGAACATCATACGATAGAAGATACGGGACTTGCGGCAGGCGAATGTATCCGAAAAGCACTCGATGATAAGAAAGGAATTGAACGGTACGGTTTTGTACTCCCTATGGATGAAGCACAGGCGCAGGTGGCGCTCGATCTTGGCGGCAGGCCGTTTTTTAAATTTGAGGGTTCTTTTGTGAGGGAGAAAGTAGGTGAGATGCCGACAGAACTTGTTGAAGATTTCTTTCGTGCATTTGCCGACGGTTTGCGCGCGAACCTGCACATTTCATTTAGTGGGCGAAACGATCATCATAAAATCGAAGCAATATTTAAAGCAGTAGCTCGAGCACTCAGGCAAGCCGTTAGAATTGATAGGGCGGCCGGGGAATCGATACCTTCAACGAAGGGGATATTATGATTGGTGTGATCGATTACGACGCAGGAAACATTACGTCGGTCTGTAACGCGCTTCGATCCGTCGATGCCGGTTATCTTGTATCGAACGAAAAAACAAAGCTCGAACGTGCAGAAAAGATCATTATGCCCGGAGTAGGCGAAGCACAAAGTGCTATGAACTCTCTTCGGGAATTGGAACTGGTAGAATGGCTGCGAAATGTAAGCGTTCCGTTTCTCGGTATTTGTCTCGGAATGCAGGTATTGTTCAAGCGGTCGGATGAGCGCAATACATCCTGTCTTGGCGTAGTCGATGGTACAATTCGGAAGTTCACATCAGACGATGAATCCGGAAAGTTAAAAATTCCACATATGGGGTGGAATACAATTTCATTTGACAAAGAACATACATTATTTAAAAATATCAGGGCCGGTTCATATTTTTACTTTGTTCATTCATATTATGCACCGATAGTGAATGAAACGGTTAGTTACACGACGTACGGCACACCGTTTACTTCCGGACTGCAAAAGCGTAACTTTTACGGTGTGCAGTTTCATCCGGAAAAATCAGGAAAGAATGGCTTACAAGTATTAAAAAACTTTATTGAACTATGCTGATAATCCCCGCAATAGATATTTACGAAGGAAAAGCAGTTCGGTTAAAACAGGGAGATTTTAACCGGAAAACTATATATGACAATGAACC
>SKXH01000022.1 GCA_007128495.1 Bacteroidota bacterium | reverse complement strand
GTCTGAACTACATACAACACCAATGTCCAGACTCTGCGATTTGTACTGTATCGCCGGCGTCAGCGCCTGACGATGAGTTGTCGTATATCAAACGCAAGGTTAATAAGAATGAGAGAAAGGTAGATATTTTTTTCCACAAGAGCAATTGCCCGCTCGGTTGCATTAATAACCGCCGGGAGAGTTGATGTATCAAAATGAGCCGTAAATTTTGCAAGCGGTTCCTTTTGATCGAGATTTATAACGTACTCGTTATTATCGTTCTCCATCATC
The DNA here is from genome assembly GCA_007128495.1 of Bacteroidota bacterium. Lineage (GTDB taxonomy): Bacteria > Bacteroidota > Ignavibacteria > T3Sed10-11 > T3Sed10-11 > T3Sed10-11. The sequence continues at coordinate 7,723 of SKXH01000022.1, read as the reverse complement.
ATCGCATCACGAAGCCAGAGGTTAAGCAGCATTAGCGAACGGGCAATATTATACCGTTCTTTCGGAGTAATGAATGCCTCTATTTCTTTCATCCAGACCGACGGTGATCGCGCGAGAATATTTCTCAGAAGGTCGATCATTTCTCCCCGTTGGGCAACGAGGTCGGCTCCGGTCAGTTCCTGTGCGCGTGAAAAACTCCCGTTGGCCATTTTCGAGATAAGGATCGCTTGTTGTTCGTCAAGCTCCTTAAATTGTTTCATCAATCCGTGCCGTATCTCATCTTCCCGGAGCAACTCGAAGCGTACCAGTTGACATCGGGAAATAATCGTCGGCAATAATGCGTCCCGGTGGGCAGTAGTTAATATTATGACTGTGTTCGGTGCCGGTTCTTCAAGTGTTTTCAACAACGAGTTCGCCGCGCTAGGATTCATCTTATCCGCTTCGGTGATTATAATGATTTTTTTTCCCTCTTCGGCCCGCGCAAGATTTATTGTTTTTCGGATATCACGGATCGAGTTGATCTTAATAGTATTGGCGCGGGTGATTGCTATACGGCCATAAGGATTACCGGCTTTATCTTTTATCGCCTGATGATATTCTGAAATTGTTTTTTGATCGAGATGCTTAAACGGATCGTCGCCCTCTTTCTCACTTTTTCCCACCGGAAGCGGCACGATCAGTTTTAAATTGGGATGCTGTAAAGCTGCAATACGTTTACAATGCGAACAAACATCACACGTATCGCCGTCAACCGGGTTCTCGCAATTGAGTAGTTGTGCAAATGCAATTGCCGCAGCATCTTTACCGGTACCTTCAGCGCCGTAAAAGAGATAAGCGTGTGCCGTTTTGTCGGTGGTGAACGATCTTTTGAGAATCGTTTTAATTCGTTCCTGTCCTATGACTGATTTCCAGCTCATTAAAATGCGTGTCCGATTCCAAAATGAAATGATAAATCTTTAAAGAACGGCCTGTCGAATAACCATTGCCGGTGTTCCGGTTGATCGGGATCGAATAACTTAAAACCAAAATCGAACCGTATCGGCCCGATGAGCGTATCGTAACGCAAACCGAATCCTGTCGCAAGCGCTATTTCCTGAGGCCGTATATCCGAGCCCCGCGCCCACACATTGCCGAAGTCTAAAAAAAGCACGCCCCATAATTTACTATAGTCTATCGGGAATTCTCCGAGGTGGCGAAGAATATTTGTACGCGTTTCAATATTCCCTTCAATGATCGCCCGTCCGCCGATCGCACCCCTGTCATCCTGGGGTCCGAGCCCGCGGCTTTTCCAGCCGCGAACGCTGCCGCTTCCGCCCGCGAAGAATCGCCGATGGTACGGGATGGGTGTATCATTATCGCTTGAATAGAGTGTTGCAAATCCGGTCTTCAACCGAAGTCCGAGAATATTATTTCGCCGTGTATCCAGAGAGTAATACCATCGACCGGTAAAAGTCGCCTTCACATACTGTGAATACGGCAGCGATTCACCTATATACCTGAATAATACCGGGAGCAATCCGGCTTCTTCGATTGTACCGGAGTGAAAGTATCCATTTGTCGGTGAGAATACATCGTCAGTCCGGTCGCGTTGTAGTGTGAACGCAATGATCGAGTTAAACTGCGGTTCTTCAAAGCGGCGGTCGGGAGGTAATTGCTGATCGATTTCCTCCGGGGAAACTTCATCATCGAGCGTGCGCGGCGAGACCCGCTCGAGCGTCCAATCTAAAAATCCATAGGTTGTCGATGCGAACTGATGATTAACACCGATACGGTTTCTCAATAAACTATATTGAATGTACGGTTGCTTCTCCAGCACATAAGAAACTCCCCATCGACCGCTCGTACGTGTGGTAATAAAATATGGCTGCGTAATCTCGGCACCGATATCAATAGCGCCGAGCAGCGACGGGTCTTGCCATCCGTTTTCGTTCAGGACGCGTGCAAGTTGAAGTTCCTGTATCGATTGCACACGGAAGCGGCTTCGAAGGGTCAGGATGCGCGCTCCGCCCAAAAAATTCCGGTTAGAGTAACCGACTCCGAGGCCAATGTTGAACGCATTGTTCTCGTCGTTGACGAGAATTTCCGGTGTAATTTCATGTTTACTGCGCGGACGTATATTTACAACACTTGGTATCGATCTTGAGGTATCGTCCGCAGTCGGGATTCGAATATCTATTTTTGCCGATTCAAATATACCGAGTCGGTTTAAATTCCGTTCGCTTTGTGTGCGTTTTGCAAGACTGTACGTTTCACCCGTTTCATATACGAGCATCCGGTCAATAATGCGGGAGCTTATACTATAACCGCGGTCTTCTTCGAGCGCCATACTGACCTCGCCGAATGTAAACCGTTCACCGGGATCAAAACCCATCGACACAAACGCTTCGGGCTCATTACGTGCATAGTTCACGCTTACGTTCTCGATCTGGGCTTTTGCATAACCATTGTTGTATAAAATATCGAGTATCCGCTGGTATTCTCGTTCAGCCAGATTTTCCTGATACGGGATATCGGGCTCCAACTCCGGATCATCCATAATTTCTTCGATCACGAGTGAATCGAGTTCATCAAAGCCGCTATACTCAACATCTTTTACTATCCAGCGGACTCCCTCCTCGATATCGAAGGCAACTCGTACGTAATTCCGCTCGAAATTAATAGCGAGAGAAGTGTCGACAGACACGTTGAAAAAACCGTTGCTTTCATAGAAACTGGTAAGGCGTGAAATATCCTCACCGGTCTGATATACGTCGAAATAATTGGTAGGTCTTCCGATTTTATCGCTGATACGTGTATTTAACCAACGGGCAAACCGGGGTGGTGATTTTTCTGTCTCGATAACGTTGCGGAGAACACCATCGGAAAAAGTTTCGCTGCCGTTGAAGCGAACACTCCGGATAATCACCTCATCTTCGGCAAAAATAAATATATCCTGAGCTTCAACGGCCTGTAAAAATAAAGCCGGCAGCAATAAAAAGGTGAAAGCACATACAGCAATGAACTTTCCCCCGTATCGAGAAATCCTATTCCGGCAATTCGTTACACCGGCAAAATTTTGATTTTCCATATGGTCGAGCTGTCCTTCAGTAAAGTCACAACGTACACACCAGCACAGAGCTCGTCGTTATGATCAAAGTTCAGAATCATCCTCAAAGAAGAAATCTTCGTCGGTTGGGTAATCCGGCCAGATTTCTTCTATGCTTTCGTATGGGTCTTCCGTATCCTCAAGTTCCTGGAGATTTTCAATAACCTCTACAGGAGCTCCCGTGCGGATGGCATAATCGATAAGCTCATCCTTGGTAGCGGGCCACGGAGCATCTTCAAGATACGATGCTAACTCCATTGTCCAGATCATTCAAATCCCTCCTTCAATAATAATCAATACTTTATTTTCACTCATTAAATGTATAATAAAAAAAACCACTGAATGCAAGACACAATCAGTGGCCGGAAAATTCTATAAAAAAAACCACATGGTTATCAGCAGGTTATTCCCTGTTGTCTTCCAACCCTCTGGCAAACTGTTCCCTCGCTTCCTGGTAATCAATATCATCGAAGAAATAGTCAATCGGGTTTTGCTTTACACCGTTTAAAACAACCTCATAGTGTAAATGAGGTCCGGTGACCAGCCCTGATCGCCCGCTGAGAGCAATGACATCGCCGCGTTCTACTCTCTGACCCCGTCTGACTTTGATATCCGATGACAAATGTGCATACAGGGTCTTATATCCATACCCGTGATTGATTACGATCATCCGTCCGTAGCCGCCTCTTGATCTGCCTGCCAGTTCAACCACACCATCGGCGGTTGCATATACCGGGGTCCCCACATCGCAAGCGATATCTAATCCCTCATGGACGTGCATATGACCGAGTACCGGGTGCCTACGCCGCCCGAAACTATTCGGATTATATCGACCTTCCGCAGGTTTTATAGCCGGTAGATGCCGAAAAAACTCGTCGTTAAATTCGTATTTTTCTTCTATTTCAGCAAACGAAGCGTGCTGTATTTTGAGTTCCCTCTCGAGGCGTTCAATCCATCGATGGGTCCGGTTTAAAAGTTCCCGTGATCTGCCAGCCGCAATTCCATAATCTCGACTTGCTCCACCGACGCCTGCTTGGCGCGTATCTTCATCGATCATAGGTAAATCCACAAACAATCTCAATTCTGAGTCGCGTTCCACAATCTCATCGAGCGTATGCTCAATCTGTTGAAGTTGCCCCTCGAACGATTTTACCCGTTCGCGCAATATTTTGTTCTCAGTTTCGAGAAATGCTGCACGTCTATAACCAAGGTCGAGAAAGTTATAGTAGAAATGATTGACTATGAGAATTGTACAAAGTGCAACAACTAATGATCCGAAAAATAGGGATAAACCCTTAAAGCGGTAGCCGGGAATTTCTTTGAATGTACCGGTTTCGTGGGAATAATAAAACAGCTTGTCCTTCTTTTTCATTATGCCGGTCTATATTTCTATATTTATGAATAATTTTGATGAATTATTCCCCTTATAATGCAGTTTAATGTAAATGATTTAAAAACATACACTTGCCGAAGATACTAAAAACATGGCTTTTTGTCAAGGTTATTTTCAATTTAAGAGCACCAAAATGCCTGTTTTTATTTTCCTTCGCAAACACTACATAACCAGGGGGCTTTCTACCTTAAAATACATCGCAAATACTATGCCTCGATAGCTTAGCCGTGATGGTTACAATCTTAAATGAGGCAGCAAGTACAGCAGATAGTACGGTGAAAGCGCAAAATTTTGTTAAAACCTATTCAAAATCGTGCTCAAAATAATCAATAACTCGATTTTTCATCTTGGTTTTTTCCGATATCGTGCTTTCAAGCCGCGATTGAAATTCTTTTGCAGCATCATAGCCGTAATGTTTGAGAAGGTAGTTCAGCGCTATTACTTCGGCGATGACTGTTACATTTTTTCCGGGGTAGATGGGCAGTTTGACCTCAGGTAGACTTACTTCAAGAATCTCCTTCGTAAGATTATCCAGCCCTGTTCGGGTATACTCCTCTCTTTTATCCCAATCCTCAAGTTCGACAATAACCTCCACCCGCTTTTGGAACCGGATCGCCCGAATTCCGAACATACTCCGAACATCTATCAGCCCCAGCCCCCGGATTTCCATAAAATGCTTCACGAGGTCGGTCCCCGCCCCCATTAAAATTCCCTCTCCCTTTCTTGTAACCACCACGACATCATCGGCCACGAGCCGGTGCCCCCGTTCTATCAGATCGAGAGCGATCTCACTCTTGCCGATGCCCGATCTGCCGGTGAGAAGCACCCCGATGCCATACACATCGACAAACGAACCGTGAATAACGGTTTGAGGTGCAAATTGATCATCGAGAAAATCGCTGATGAAGTATACAAATTTGGTGGTTTCAAGCGGGGTTTGAAAAACGGGAACATTGTTCTTCGTCGACAGCTCAAGCAGCTCATTATCGATTTGATTGTTATTGGTAATAAATATGCATGGAATATCAAACTTCATGAGCGTTGAATACGCCTGACTCCGTTTATCGGGTGTGAGATGATTTAAATACCGTATTTCAGTATTACCGAAAACTTGCACCCGGTCATACGTAAATAACTCGACATAGCCGGCGAGAGCAAGTCCCGGCCGGTGAATATTTTTATCGGAAACTTTATTACTGAATCCGGTATCACCGGTGAGAGATTTCAACTTCAGCCGTTCTTTGTTGGAGTTGAAAAGGTACCCAACGGTAATATCATCTTTTTGAATTTGTTGTTCTATTTTATTCATCTCACACCCGAAAACGAGCAAATTATGGTTTTGCGTTTGCTTCCCGTACTACTCTTTTATCCTTCTCGCGTAATTTATCTTTATACTTTTTCAATTGACGTTCGAGTTTATCGATAGCCATATCAACGGATTTCAGGAAATCTTCCGAATCAGCGGCGGCGAACAATGTTTCACCTTTCACCTTCAGTGTCATTTCACAGTGCTTCTGACTATTTTGCGGACGTTCATAAAACAAAACGACATCACAACTAATGATACCGTCAAAAAACTTAGTCAGTTTTTCAAGTTCAGTATTTATATGTTCCCGTACCGAATCGTGAACTTTAAAGTGCCGTGCAGTTATTTGAATATGCATAGTCAGTCTCCTTCTATTAATTAACACAATGGCATTTACGCCCGCGGGTGTTTATCCTGATAGATTCGTTTCAGACGATCAACACTCACGTGCGTATATATTTGTGTTGTCGATAAATGCCGGTGCCCGAGCAGTTCCTGCACCGCCCTGAGATCAGCGCCGCGATCGAGCAGATGGGTCGCAAACGAATGTCTGATCACGTGCGGACTTTTCTTCTTTACTTCAGACACCATAGAAATATATTTTTCTACTATCCGTTGAACTGTTCTTTTAGAAATCGGCCTCCCATTACTGTTAATGAAAATAAACGTTGAATTATGTTTTGACGATTGCAGATACTTTTCCAACACTTTTTTTGCTGTTTTGCTGATCGGGATGATGCGTTCACGATTTCCCTTTCCGGTTACACGAATCGTCATATCGCTCCAGTTCAAAGAATCCTTCCGGAGTGACGTCAATTCGGATAACCGTATACCGGCACTATAAAATAATTCAAGAATTGCCCTATCCCGGATCGCATTTTTTCCCTCCTCCGGCACCGTATTGAATATTTCCTTCATATCCCCTTCATCAATAATAGCCGGTAGACTGCGTGATATTTTGGGCGTTCTCAGGGATCTCGCCGGGTTGTCCTCAATGACACCTTCCTTTACCAAATATTTAAAGAATGATCGAATGGCGGTTGTTTTTCGTGCTATACTTCTTGGACGAAGTTCAGCGTCTGCAAGTTCTCCAAGGAACAACCGTAATGTAAGTACATCAACCAGCTTCAGGTCTACCTTATCTGTTTCAAAGTGATTGGAGAGGAAACGGTATAGTTGTTCTAAATCTGCCCGGTACGCAGTAACGGTATTTCTTGAGAAGAGACGCTCTTTTTCGAGCGTGCTCACATATTGATCGATAAGGAGTTTCATAGATACCCCGTTACACTGCACATTAACCGGATTCTTGATTCGCGACGGCTATCTCATCGGGATCAAACTCATTCTTACATTCAGGACATTTTAGAAATTGACCTTTTTTCTGCGTATACTTTTCAACAATATACGGATTATCGCACGACGGACACGGCTGTATCACAGGTTTATCCCATGAGGCAAAATCGCATTCAGGATATTTATTGCACCCGTAAAATGTTCTTTTTCGTTTTGTCTTTCGCTCGAGTACTTCACCTTCGTTACACTTCGGGCATTTTATACCGAGCGTAATCGGCTTGGTATTCTTACAATCGGGATAATTCGAACAACCGAGAAACGCCCCGAATGGGCCTCCTTTGACAACCATATCACCGCCACACTCTTCACATTTGGTATCGTTGACAACTTCTTTCAGTTTTTCCTGTTCATGAGCAAGCGGTTTGGTATTTTTACATTCCGGATAACCTGAACACGCCATAAATCGCCCGTTTCGCCCCCATTTTATAATCATTTCCCGGCCGCATTCTTCACATTTTTCACCGGCATCTTCCTGCATTGATTTTTTAATGTCGGCGGTTTTTTTACTGACCTTTTCGAGAGAGTCGGTAAACGGATAATAAAAATCATCAAGTACTTTTTTATACGATTGTTTTCCGGTTGCTAT
>SKXH01000211.1 GCA_007128495.1 Bacteroidota bacterium | reverse complement strand
TCCTCTGAAATACAGTGCATCTTGTGTGTTTTGGTAATAATAGGTGACCTCTAAATTCACTCTGTCTCGAAGTAAACCGGCGTCGAACCCGATTTCATATTCATGACTGATCTCGGGAGTGAGGTCCGGGTTCCCGACATTGGAAGGAGTAATTGCTGGAGTTCCTCCGATCGCGGAAACCGGTGTCCAAGTTCGAATTGCGTCGAATACTCCCGGCTGCATACCTGCGGTACCGTATGAACCCCGAAGCCGGAGAGACCCCCATCGATCTGCCCACCAGCTATGTTCTGAAATGAGATATGAAAGATCGACTTTCGGGTAAATTTGATATTCAGTGGCTGCCCCGAATGCGCTGTGAGCATCACCACGGGCTCCGATTGTGATATAGAAAATATCGTACAAACCGACTTGTTGTTCTGCGAAGAATCCTACACTTTTTTCCTCAAACCGTCCTTCGGCTCCATCCTGTGTGGTTGCAGCACTCACGGTTTTGAGTCCAAAGAAAGCGAATTCCTCGCCGGTACTTGTTGTTGAACCGACTTCGCGGGTATATCCCTGAAAGCCGACGTTTGACGTTGAGCGTATATTACTTGTTATCCTCGTTCTATACGTTGCCATATAATCCAGGTTCAGATTATATGCAGCTCGTCGATAATTTCTCTTATGTCCCGGCCACCATTGTCCGACTGTCTCGGGCGGGAAAAATTGCTGGTTATCTTGCGATTGATAATCGATACCACCTTTTAGTTGGTGGGAGAAATTTTGAATTGGTTCATAATTAACGGAAACGCCGCCGGTAAAGCGGTAAGCGCTGAGACTTTGTTCAATCTCTAAGATCGCATCGATCGGATTAAATTGGCCGGTAGGTCCGCCGACCAATGCATTGATGGTGATACCTTCCTGGTTGTTTCCATCCGGTGTTTGATCGACATCTCTTCTTGAGAATGATAAGTTTACATCAATGTTTAAATTTTCCCGGATATTTGCCTGGGCATTTCCACGAATTGAATAGTAGTCTTCCCGGTTATTGGGGAGTACTCCCTCGTTACTTCTGAGGTTTCCCGAGACATAGAATCTTAATGATTCATCGCCGCCGCTGGCCGAAAGTTGATGCCGCATTTGAATTCCGTTCCTGACCCACGTGTTGGCAAACCACTCTGAATATACCGATCCGGAATTTTTCCACCAACCGGTAGGAACGGTGTTAACTCCGTATTCGGTTCGATAATTGAATTGAGGTGCAGCGTCACGGCCCCGTCTTGTGAATATCTGGATTACTCCGGCTGCTGCCTCCGTACCGTACATCGTAGCTGCCGATGCTCCCCGTACAATTTCAATCGATTCAATATCCTGCGGATTAATATCATCGAGTCCGGACCATGCCTGACCGGAGCCGCGGGCGGGTGATTCCATCATCCCCGTTGCGGTAGTGTTATCGATCCGTATACCGTCTATGTAAATAATGGGGGTGTTTGACTGTGACAAACTTGCGATACCTCGTAAAAGTATCCGGCTTCCTCCACCCGCCTGTCCGGAAGTAGGATGGATCGAAACTCCCGGTGCCCGTGATTGGAGCATTTGAGAAAGATTTTGTACGGGCGATAATTCGAGGTCGTCTCCACTAAGACTTGCTACGGCGCTGCCAATCTCACGCCGTGCGCTGCCGATCGCCTGTCCGGTAACGACAACTTCATCTAAACCAAGAACGTCTTCTCGAAGTGAAAAGTCTACTGTATGAGTTCCCGGCGTTAGGGTAACTCGCTGCCGGACAGATCGAAAGCCGACGAATCGGGCGATAAGTGTGACTTCCTGTCCGGTCACTCGATCTGCGGGTACATTGATTGTGAATTCGCCCTCCATATCTGTTGCTGCACCGAGCCGTGTATCTTCGATAAAAACATTTGCTCCGATTAACGGCTCCCCGGTTCGATCATGCACGATTGTTCCGGTAATTACTGCCTCTTCCTGAGCCATCATTTCATTCGCAGGTGATACTACGAAACAAAATATCAACAGGAGCCAATAATAAGAAAAACCCCTTTGTAGTATATAATTTATTTTTCTAGCCATTACATCCTCACTCCTAATGATATGAGTTAGATATGTTTTATTATAAGGTGATTTATCGTTTGAGAAATGGAAGTTCTTATTGTCACAGTAGTTTTTACTATCACCTCCTTGAGATAGGCAAGTGGGATTATATAAAAAAATTTGTAGTACCGATTTAAGTGAAGGTTTTTAGTGAGCCCTCATGTAATATTAGCCGGTAGAGTTCCGAGGGCTTTTTGATACTACATTATCATTGAGGTTGTTTTATATACTCTGTAATATTGAAACTTTGTTTAATTATACATACATTGTATACAAAATACAATATATCTTTTTTTAAATATCTTGTCAAGTAAAAGGGTAATAGTTTTTTGAAAATTAACAGTTTTAGTGGGTGCGTGAAATTGCGAATTATTAAAGTTAATTACGCACACTTTTTCAGTCAGGACCTTCTTTACGATGAGCATGGCTCTACTATCTTTTTTTTCATCGATGAGTATAAATATATACTTTATTTGCGGCTTAATGTCAAGAGGATGCAAAATTTTATATTTTACTTTTAAATAAAAATATTATATACTTACCGCAGGTGCTTTATGGTAAAATTGTTAATCGCTGTTACGTCATTATTACTCTTCACACAAACCGGCCTTTCTTTAACAGATACGCTGTCTTTTCAATGGCCGTATCCCCCTTTCCATGAGAGTCATAATATTACAGGTGCGTTTGCAGAGTACCGTACAACAAGTCCTGCACATCATTTTCATGACGGAGTGGATATACCGATACCGGATAACGATCCGGTTTATTCTTCACTTGACGGTGTCGTGCACAGTATCGGAACAGTTGGCGATTACGGCGGCGGCGCATGGGTACGGGTCCGGACGGAAGTAGGAGATCAATGGAAACATATCAGTTATGTACATATCGACCCCAACCCATCGCTTTCGGTGGGTGATGAGGTTGAGGCCGGTGAAACTATTCTTGGTACGGTGATTCCCGGCTGGGGACATGTGCATTACCGTGAACGCGAGCTGGTCGACGAACCCGAAAGCACCGGTGCCGATATCAATGCGATCCGCGAGGGGGGCGGACTCACGCCTTATATCGATGATCGTGCGCCGGTTATTGCAGATTGGACATTGGAATTCAGAGATAACCAAACTTCCGAAACTCTTGAACCCGACCGATTACATGGCGATGTAAAAATTATTGTGCGGGCACACGGGCAGTACGGACCCAATCCTATTCATCAACGCAGGGGTATTTATATAATCGGGTACCACATTATGAGTACCGATACAGCTTCGTACGTGTATACTCCTCCCGATGATGGTGTACGCTTTCAATTCGATAGAAAGCCGATAAACTCTCATGTTAACCGTGTGTTTGTTCGTGATTATTCGACAAATAGACAGCATTACTATTACGTTACCGGAGGAAATGGGGAATCAAGGATAAATGAGACACTGCGGGTTCCTCCTAATTATTTCAGCAGTGGAGATCTTCCGAACGGAGAATATCTTCTAAAAATATTTGCCGAAGATACCAGACAAAATGCCGATACGTTATACGCTCCGATTTCAATTAATCAACCCCCGGAGAGACCCACTCTCCAGGCAGTCAAAGTAGAAGAAGACGAGTCGATCTCGATTTCCTGGCTTCCGAATACGGAAGATAATCTTGGCGGTTACCGTCTCTATTTCGATCATCCCAACGGCTGGCAAATGGTTGCATCCGAATCGACGTTAACTGCGGAGACTACTTCGTTCACGATCGAAGACCCTGTTTCGTTTTTCGCTCTGGAAAATGGGGATGAATTAACCGATGTAGCATTACGATTGACGGCAGTCAACGATATGGACGATCCGCATGAGAGTCCTCCTTCGATGGATTTTTATGCACAACATGCATATTGGTCGTCAGCCGATCTGCTGGATAATTATTCAGTTTTAGTCGTCGATGGTATTCAGGAAGGAAAAGAACAAATAGGATGGACTGAATCGTACCATCCGTTCATTCTAAAATACGGAAGCGTACTCCCGTTCGAAGCTACCGTTTCCAGCGTTCGTGAAAACTCGATACGCGACAGCATTGTGGTTTTAAGTGATTACGATGTGGTGCTGTGGTTTATCGGCAGCCGCGGTTTTCAGAGTGTATCGTTCGATGATACAGCCCGGCAATTCATACGGGATTATCTGGAGGGAGGCGGTAGGTTGATCGTCTCAGGGTCTGCTATAGGACACGATCTGGGGCAGCCGGACGATGAAACGGAAACGGCAGACTCACTTTTTTATAGCGAGTATTTACGCGCCGGGCTCAATGCACATGCGGTTAGCGGTACTGACCCGGAAATTACCGGAACTCCCGGGACGACGTTTGAGGAATTCAACAGTAACTACAATCAATTTTATACCGTAAGCTGGACCGACGATATCTATCCCGTCAATGGAGCGGAAGAAATTTTACACTATGCAACTCAACGACAGGATGGTTCGTTCCGCGGCGCTGCCGTCGCTTATCGAGGTTCATTTGGAGAATCTACCGAAGAGGGTGCCGTAATATATTTTGCTTTTCCTGTTGAGACCATCGAAGAGAGATCAAAAAGGTGGGAATTATTCGTCAATACATTTCGATATTTAGATTTCATTACGTCCATCGATGAACGGGAAGAACAACAAATACCCGCGGCGCTGGTTCTTTCAAGCAACTATCCTAATCCGTTTAATATGACTACGAATCTTGATGTATCAATTCCCGAACGATCAGAGGTAACATTGAAAGTGTACGACGTGCTCGGACGTAAAGTAGAGACATTGATCGACGGCAATAAAGAGCCCGGTGTGTATACCGTCGTTTTCGATGCTTCCGGTCTTGCAAGCGGCACGTATTATGCACGTTTGAGATCGGGCGAATCGATAAAAACACAAAGTATGATATTACTTAAATAGGGAGAACACAATGGTCCGCATTTTACTCGTTTCGATTATGTTATATTTCCCTGTATTATCCCAGCAAGCTCCGGATGGGGTGTACCGTGTTGAACAGGAAAGGGAAGTAAGTCACGATATCGATGAAGAACAATATGTAACCTATACGGTCGTCGATCGTGAAGGCCGTGAACAATATACAGTCAGGCGCGAAGTCGTGTATGATGCTGCGTTTCCGTCTGCCGGAGTTTTTGAATCCGGCAAACTTATTATTATCGATTCTTTCACCGGGATTGTAGAAATTTATAATACCGAAGGTGAAGAAGTAAAGACGGTAACCCTGCCCGGCGCCGGGGATGTCGAGCACGAACGCAATATCGATTTCTCTTTTCACGGTGACCGGGTTGCGCTCGTTGTATCCGAACCGGCGTATAAATACATACGGTTTTTTATCGCGGATGAATCCGGAGAAATCTTAGTACAAGAACAATTCGACATTTCGCACGCAACCGGTATTGTGTATTCTCCGGATGGATCGCTCCTTGCGGTCGGAGCATACGGGTGGGAAGGCAAATCATTAAGGGAAAATATGATTTTTGTTACCGATGAAGGAGAAGTGCTCGGTACCGTTGACGCCGGGTTCCGGAACGGTTTTTTTACCGACGATGGATCGAGCTTTATCGGTTATACGAACTCTCAAGCCCATCTCATCGATGCTGAAGAGTTTGAACTACGCTGGTCGTACCGGATAGAAGAAGACCGGATCATTCTTGATGCAGAATTGAACGGCGCCGGACTTGTAATTCTCTCATCCGACAAACCGGATCTGGTCGACGGCACATGGATGTATGAGAATCCGGTCGTCCGGACGATAGAAAGAAATGACGGTGCGATTATCTCTGAACAACGTTTTCCGGAGGTGACATTTACTACCGGCACATTCCTCCGGGAGGAAGATGAGATCATGCTCAAGTTCGATGATACCGTGCAGCAGTTTGATAGGTAATGGAGCTTATAACTTCGCTTAATTATTTCTTCGCGACCTCATAAGCTGAAATACCTCCTGAGCGAGCTGTTCGAATTTTGGCAGCGCTTCCTGCTGCCTGAGCGGCAGAAATGCCGCAATAATGAATTTTGTTTCCCCGTCATCGACAATGCCGGTGTCGTTCGTCCAGTAACTCCACCATCCCGATTTATGGTAGAACATTGCATTATTTGGGAAACCTGCGGCAAGCTTCGATTTATCGAGTTGTCTTCCGAGCAGAGTTAACATTTGCCGGCTTACCCACGCATCGACCAATTGATCGCTGTAGATTCGATATAAAAAATCGGCAGCGTGAAGTGCGCAGGTCTCCGTGCCGCGGATCTCTTTATAGCCGGGGTCTTCATACTCACGGCTTAAAAATTTCCGGGTAACTTCACTGCCGTGCCAACCGTACCGGTGCATTAATTCGTTTATTCGCTCGCGGGTCGCTAAGTCGATAAGACAGTTTGCTGCGGTGTTTGAACTTCGTGTTATCATCAGATCAAGCAGGTAATTGACATCCAGCGTATCGCCGGCCTGCGGTACGGGTCTCGGATCGTTCGGGAGCGAAACACGTCGATCCACATCGTTCGGCTGCTCTACGATGAAGGGTTCATAGAGTGAATACTCACCCTTACTGACTTGATGAAGCACTTCGGCCGCAACGTACATTTTATAGACGCTTGCGGGATAAATAAAATTATCCATGTTCACGCCGCCGAGCATCGGTTCATCGCCGTGCAGATCGATCACCGCGAAAGAAATCACTTCTGTCCCGTAATCCCCGATATCGAATGTTTGATCAAGTTCAATTCGCTGGACTATGGCTTGAAGTGAGTCCGTTAATTCTTGATCGTGAATATAATATTCCGGTATGGTAACATCCTGTGATAGTGAGTTGAGCGAGAGAACGCTGATGAGTATAATTATATATTTGTACATTGCTTCGATCCTTTTCATATCGTAAATAACATGGTGGAAATATATACTAACAAAATAAATCATATAATTGCAAGTACTTATCATATTTACTATACTAATACAAATAACCGCACGACACATTTGAAGGAGCTCTGGAGTAATGTTAAACATGTCATTCCTCGTATTACTCATTACCGGCGGTCTCTACCCCACTACCACGCCACCACACGACGGTCAGGATATACAGCGGCAGATCAAACAAAGGATAGAATCGGTGGAGGGTACGTTCGCCGTTGCGTTTCGTGATCTCAACGATCCGAAAAACGCTTTTTTCTTGAATGAAAACGAATCTTTTCATGCAGCGAGTACCATGAAGACGCCCGTGATGATCGAGGTGTTCAAACAAGCCGGTCAGGGCAGCTTTGCATTATCGGATTCTATTCTTGTGAAAAATGAATTCAAGAGCATTGTCGATGGCAGTACGTACCGGATGAACATAGATCGTGACGGCGGCGACAGATTATATGAATATCTCGGGAAAAAGGTAACAATCCGCGATCTGGTGTTCGATATGATAACGGTAAGCGGAAATCTTGCAACAAACATTCTCATCGATCTTGTGGATGCAGAAAAAGTAACACAAACTATGCGCGGTTTGGGGGCGATGGATATTCAGGTGCTCCGCGGCGTTGAGGATATGAAAGCATTTGAACGCGGTTTGAATAATACAACCACTGCCTATGATCTGTTACGTATCTACGAGGCAATTGCCCGATCTGAGATTGTATCCGAAAACGCTTGTCAAGAAATGATAACTATTTTAGAGGAGCAGCAATTCAGGAGCCGGCTGCCGGCTAAACTTCCCGGTGATGTTCGTGTCGCACATAAAGGAGGATCGATTTCCGGTGTTGAGCACGATGCGGGACTTATTTTTCTTCCCGATGGAAAGGCGTACGTGCTCGTTGTGTTATCGAAGGATCTAAAAAATGACGATGAAGGGGTCAACGCAATTGCCGGTATTTCTAAAATCATATATGAACATATGCAATCGAAATGAGGGTACATCTATGAGCGTTATAAAATATTGC
>SKXH01000096.1 GCA_007128495.1 Bacteroidota bacterium | reverse complement strand
AATAACTCCAAATCAATACACAAACGGATCAATCCGGTATGGTACCGGCTGGAGTTTGCGTTTTTTCACCGTATCCCAAAAAACTTCCAACTGCTTCTTCATCTCGACTTCGGTTAAACGGGGGATCCGGTCATGTTCCATTCGCTGGTAATACGGCGCGTCGGAGTATTCCACCACCTCGGATAGATACACACGGTCGCCATTCGTGAGCGGACTCTCTTCAATAAACTTAATCGATGCTTCGACATGCTTCCGCTCATACTCCTTCCCGCCGATTCCGACAAGTAAAATGATATCCGTTGCAACGCCCGCTTCTTTCAGGCGTGCAATCGTTTCGAGCATCTGATCCGGTTGAGCGGGCTTTTTGATCCATTCGAGTATCTCCTCCGATCCGCTTTCAACGCCGAGGTATACGCGGTCAAGTCCGAGTTCCCACAGTTCGCGGTAATCGTCAGCCGTTTTCTTCAATCCGGTAAACCCGTCGATAAAAGCGCCGATGCCTGTGAAGTGCAATCGCTTCCCGCGCGTCCACTTCGGTTTGACCGGTCGCTCTTCTGCCGGGGAAAGGATTACTTGCTCGGGGATTCGCTTCATCAGCTCGACCAAACGGTTTTGCGGTACGGAAATAGCATTCGCCTGTCCGAGAAAGATCGTGCTGCGCTGGCGCAGTGCCTCACCATGAAAGGCAAGTGCATTTTTGATGTGCTCATCAAATTCTTCAACACTGCATACCCGGAAAGGGATACCTCGATACAGCGAACAAAATGTACAGGTATTAAACGAACATCCTTCGGTCACCTGTAATACGAATGCCCGGTAATGGTCGGGCGGTAGCACAGGTATGGGTTGATACACCGATTCGAAACGTTCCCGCTCCTGTCTGATTTGTTCGGGAGAATACTTCGTAATTTTTTCGATAACCGGTTTTATTTCTCCGACAGCGGTATCGTAACCGGGTTTTGTGAACCGGATGTTTTCAGGGTGAGTATTTTCGATAGCATCCAGAATATCCCTGCCGGCCTGCCATAATTCTTTGCAGAATTCCGCAAGCTCTTCATCGCTCAGGCGTTCGCGGTCGTATCCCCCGCCGCGCTCTTTCGGACGTTTCCGTAATCGCAATCCGTAATGCGATAATCCCCGGTGCAAGGTATAGTTCAGCGTACTCAAACGCCATGGTCTCCCCTCGAGATCGAAAAAATACTGTCTCCCCTCGTCGGTAAAAACCGACAGCGCATCATCCCGCAAACCGAGAAACACCGGTCTGCCGTCTTTCAACCGGAGCTGAATTGCGGCTTTGAAACCGGGTACGTCCTTTAAGCTTTTATGTTCAAGGTATTTGATGTCTTGTTCGTTCATATAATGAAATATACAAAAATATGCGAACGATTTAAACCACGAAGGGCGCTAAAGAAAACAAAGAACACAAAGATTTTTTTTCTTTGTGCTCTTCGTGAACTTCGTGGTTGATTTTCAACCATTAGATGAATGTACCGTTTTCAAAAACATCCTCGCTGTACCGTTGAATGCACTGTGGTTGTAGGTTTGTGATGCCTGTTTATTTTTGGTAATAATATATATATATATTACTTGAGATAATATTGAGGAGGAACTGTATGCATACAAAGGAAACCGTTAAAGATGTGCTTGATCGACTCCCGGACGATTGTAATCTTGACTATGTTATTTACCTGTGATAATCGATTATATATTTTATTAAAAAATATCTTAATTATCAATATTGACAAAATATTTTTGAATTCCTACTTTTTTATTGCAGTCCCTAAAATCACAGGTATAAACAATCACAAGGAGAAACCGCGATGAAAGAACTAATAATCAAATCAGTAATTGGGGGGGGGTATGTTACTATTACTCTCTCTATGGGGTTGTGACGATACCGGACACGTCTCACCGGTAGAGTCCCCTGTAACACAAAAGTCCGAAATAGAGAAAGGTGATCTTTCACTCGATGCCGACGTCTTCACCGTCGATACGCTGTCGAACATCGGTATTGAGGCCTATCCCGTTTCAAGTTATGAAGATATGGTTCAGCTTTACACCGATCCCCAACTGAATTATCCACCGCATTGGCGTGATCCGGAACCCGATCCGGGCGGACCTGCGCCACCTGATGAAGAATTGGTTTATATTGGAGATGTCGATATTGACCATTTCCCCCATGATCCGACACCGACTTATATCATAGAATTCGAGACCGCATCCTGGATTGAGGATAACGACGGCAATATTGTGGAAGAAACTATCGATATGATCTCGGCATCCGCAATAGTATATAATGATGTACATAATGCGAATAACCTCCTAACGGAGGTTTCTATAATCAACTATGATCATTACTTTGCCGGAATTATCGGTAATACAGACTGGATCGAAAGACCGTTTGACTTCGGTGGTGGAGGAGGTGTTGGTCATATTAATCATATCTACGGTGAACACGAATTTGATGATAATGAATACGGAGAATATACAATTGATACATTCGATAGTGACATAGTTGCTCCTATACCAGCACCGTAATACCTTTAGATAACCTTGAGTACTGTGTAAATGAATTGATAGCATCATTCAACACAGTATTCAAGGTTAATTATAAATATTTACTTGAATTATAATGATACATATCGTTCTCTTTCTCTTATTTA
Source organism: Bacteroidota bacterium (assembly GCA_007128495.1). GTDB lineage: Bacteria > Bacteroidota > Ignavibacteria > T3Sed10-11 > T3Sed10-11 > T3Sed10-11. Next base: position 5,361 of record SKXH01000096.1, on the reverse strand, counting down.
TTAATAATATTTTATTGAACTATGAAAAACAATGGAAGGAATATGAAGAAATATATCAGTCCGAAGAGAACATTACACACGTTGCACCGCATATTTCAAACAGAGGAACATTACTAATTGCCGAGGCAAAAGAAAATAAATTCATAAATTTTTTTATAATGACATCTGGAAATTATACATTTGAACCATTGTTGATATATTCTGATAGTACAAAAGATTATCTATTCTCGCCGAGTAATATCTATTTTTTAGAGTCATCAGATAATTATTTACATATAATTTATGGTATTTATGATGAACCTGAGGCAAATGTAAGTCGAAGTCGTGTAAACACACTTTATCATTTAAAAATATGTTCCGAATCATATGAACATAGCATACAATTGATTCATACCATAGATCCGGAAGGTGCAGGAGAAAGACCGGGACTACGTTTTAACGCATATATCGACCGTTCGGATAATATACACGTTCTTTGGCGGAAACTTAGTCACGAAGAGAGGGGCGGATACATCCGCTCAAAAATAGACGGCAATTGGCAACCCACATTCCGCCCCCTTTTTTCAATGGATCCCGCTTGGAGCGCCCCACCAAGTCCCTTATCCATGCCCATTGAAACCAATTTCATCGTCGATGATGAAGGTACCTTTCACCTGAGCGGAGCAATGAGATATGACCTGCCGGGAGAAGAGGAACCGCGCGATCTCAATACCGTTTTATATACTTTTTCGGAGGACTCGGGGAAGACCTTTGTTGAATTTGAGCGGGTGATGCGAACTTATAGGAAAGGAGCGAGCAATACAAAATTATTAATGGATAATAATAACACATTACATTATTTCTGGGGAAGAAGCAGAACCGATGATAGTGTAATACCGCAAAATATTTATCACAGTTACAGAATAGATGAAGATACGTGGGCTGAACCGGTTGTGATCACTGATAAACTATCATTAAACGGAAACTGGGTAGGTCATCTAAAGACTTCAGATATTGACTCAAACAATAATATATATATCGTTTTTAGTAAATCCTTTCTCGGCAGAGAAGGAACACTATATCTTAGTTACTACGATGGTAACTTCTGGCGGAAACCATTAGTCCTGCAAGATGGAAATTTTTACGGAACCAACCCACAGATATACATTGATGATGACGATTATATTCATATTGTTTGGCCTCAGGTTTATGACCGGAAGAAGACAATTATCAAATATATTAAAGCTAATACTCGCGGTCTTCAATGGGATGATGTTGTAAGATCTGTACCGGAATCGTTTGCGCTTAAACAGAACTATCCGAATCCGTTCAACACAGGAACGAACATTCAATATGAACTATATGAAGATGATCACGTTACGATCGAAATTTACGACGTAGCAGGACGTCACATCGTTACTCTCGTCGATGAGTTTCAGGAAATGGGAAGACATGAGGTACACTTTGACGGAACAAACCTCCCAAGCGGGGTTTATTATTATACCATCATATTCCAAAACAATACACATACAAAATCAATGGTGCTTGTAAAATGAAATTGCATAACTTTATCATCATTATTATTATCCCGCTCTTTTTCGCCAAAAACACATTTGCAGGTGACAGCGAAGAAAGAGGTCCGGCACATGCCATTATGTCCGGCGCCGATGTCCCGTTCTGGATAGATGCACCGCACTCGTTCCGTGCCGGGTATATGTATTTCGTGCGCTGGGACGTCGGTTTATACGCCCATCTCGGTCTGCGCTTTGACAACGGCGGTATCGACGCGAACAGATTAAAACAGTATTCCATAAATACGGGCATGCGGTATTATGTCGACATTGATCCGAGAATATCCCTCATTCCGGGTGGTGAGTTCACGGTCAAACGGGACCGGATCGAAAACTACAACGAAAGGAGCGTGGCTATATTTCTCGGTATGGAGTACTTCATGACCGAAACGATAAGTCTCGGATGGACGGCAGCATTTGCCGAGTTTGCATTAAGACAGAATACAATAACGACCCGAATCGGTATAATCGGCGGCGGACGATCGTATTTTACGCTTCATTTTTATTTTTGAAAATGAACTCTATGCATACAAAACAAACAGTTAAAAAATGGTTGTCTCCCAAAGAGAAGTAACTCAGTTTTCCTTCCTGCTCAACGCTATCCTCCCCCGCTCAAGATCGATCCCGATGATAGTAACCTCAATCACTTCTCCCACCTGAACAACATCCAGCGGATTTTTTATAAACTTATCAGCCATCTGGGAGATGTGTAATAAACCGCTCTCTTTTACACCGATATCCACAAACGCCCCGAAATCGGTCACGTTGCGTACCGTTCCTTTCAGCTTCATTCCCTCTTTCAAGTCCTCAATTTTTAACACGTCGCTCCGGAGTATCGGTTTCGGCAATTCTTCACGCGGATCACGGCCGGGTTTTTTAAGATTTTCTATTATGTCGCGCAGCGTCGGTTCGCCGGTACCGATTTCCCCGGCAAGTTGAGCAATATCTATTTTAATTACGGTATGATCGATCGCGGTTGCAGATTCTTTTATACGATGGCGGGGGATATTTAAAAGCTCGAGCAATGTGCTTGCTGCATCGTACGACTCGGGATGGATGAACGTGTTGTCGAAGGGATTTTCACTTCCCGGTATTTTCAGAAATCCTGCAGATTGCTCGAAAACTTTTTCTCCGATTCCGCTCACATCCATAAGCTGCGTACGGCTGGTAAACCGTCCGATCTTTTCGCGGTGTTTGACGATATTCCCCGCAATTCGTTTGTTCAATCCCGATACAAATGTTAAGAGCGGTACCGATGCGGTATTCACATCCACACCGACATAATTCACGCAGCTTTCCACAACCTGATCCAGCTTTTCGGCAAGTTCTTTCTGATTAACATCGTGTTGATACAATCCTACTCCGATGGATTTCGGATCTATCTTAATAAGTTCGGCAAGAGGATCGAGTACCCGGCGTGCGATCGATATATTGCCCCGCATACTTGCTTCAAGATCGGGGAATTCCTCCTTTGCCAGCTTCGATGCCGAATACACCGAAGCTCCCGCTTCGCTCACGATCATATATTTGCACGATAGGTTATGCTCCTGTATCATATCTGCAATCAGCAACTCGGTTTCCCTGCTTGCGGTGCCGTTCCCTATTGCTATAATAGCCACATCATATGTTTTCACCATATTCATAACCGCATCGACCGCTTCCTGTTTTTTGTTCTGCGGCGGGTGCGGATAGATGGTTGTGCCGTCAAGATATTTTCCGGTGGAATCGATAACCGCAACCTTCGAGCCCGAGATAAAACCGGGATCGATACCCATAATTGTTTTTTCACCGAGGGGCGGCTGTAACAGTAACTGACGCAGATTTGTCGCAAATACTTCTATCGCGTGTTTATCCGCCTTTTCGGTTAACATGCCGCGTACCTCCCGTTCTATTGAGGGATAAATTAGCCGTGAGAATGAATCGGCAATCACTTCTTCAAGCATTTCCTGAAAAAATGATGATCGGTATGGCAGGTATGCCGATTTTATCGTTTCAAGTACCGGTGCAGTGTCGAACTCGAGTGATACCTTTAACACCTTTTCACGCTCGCCGCGGTTGATGGCAAGGATTTGATGCGGTTTAATCTTTTTTATATCGACTTGAAAATCATAATACACCTGATAGACATCCTTCCGGTCCTGTTGTTTGGACTGTTCCTGTTTTTTCTCTTTCACTTTTTCGGAGCGGACAACGCTTTTTCTAACCACAAATTCCCTGACCGCGCTCCGCACCTCGGCACTGTCGCTCATCATCTCGGCAATAATGTCTTTTGCACCACGCAGGGCATCATCGATGGTACGGACTTCCTTTTCTTCATCGATAAACTCTGCAAGCTTATCATCGAAGTTCCCTTTATAACCGGGATTATCAAGTATAAACTGTGCGAGAGGTTCAAGTCCTTTTGCTTTTGCAACGGTACCACGGGTTTTACGCTTGGGTTTATACGGGAGGTAAAGATCTTCGAGCTCCTGCAGTTTGGTGCATGTTCCTATACGGGATTTTAATTCATCGGTCAGCTTTCCCTGTTCTTCGATGGTCTCGAGGATGGTTTGCTTGCGTTCTTCAAGAATCGTTAGATATTGATATCGTTCCTGAATATCACGGAGCATTTCCTCATCCAATCCGCCGGTCTTTTCTTTACGATAACGTGCAATGAATGGTATAGTGGCGCCACCTTCAAGTAATGCAAGTACGGAATCAACCTGTTCGATCGTTAGTGTAAGTTCGTTTGCGATAACGTTAGATATGTTCAACATATATGCACCTTAAAAAGCTTTTATAGTTCGGATCTCCAGACAAAAAACCCCAAACTGTTTATCCGAGATCATCAATCCGATTGTTGCAATACTCGAGGTATGTAACGGGTCCGCGTGCGCTACGAATTTCCCGCGAAAAGTGGGAATAAACGAAGAGAAAGGCAATCGATAATCATTCCACTGACCGGAGTCGGGTTGTACCCTCGCCTGATAGACAATTCCGTCAAATGAATCATCTATCCGCAGGTTCACTTTGTATGTTTTCAAATCACCGCAGGCAGTGATCGTAATACCGTCATATTCCGATAAGTCGACACTGATCAGTTTCGACCTGACTGAGGCAAACCCGCCGTTGTTCCGGTGTGAAACAGTTCCCGAAAATCGTGCAATTCCACGCTCAATACGGAGATTTCCAGCGGAAACACCGCCCATAATCACATCGTTAACCGGATACCATAAACCCGAACGAGCTGTGTTTGAAAAATCAAATAGTACCATCATTAAAACAACAAACTGAAAATAAGAAAATTCTAATGGCAGTTGTTTTTTAATTAATTATATTGTAGTATTACCAAAATACTAAAAATTTCTATGAAACGCTCAAGGGTCACGGCAATGAAAAAACTAATCTTCATCCTGCTGATGGGTTTTATATTATCCGAAAATCTCACCGCTCAGTCTGCTTCCGATTATATGCCGGTGCTCAACAGCAGCTGGACAATCGAATCGGTAGCTACCCTGGATGATGAGATCATTGAGGCTACAACGCGAAAGGATTCGCTTGTTTCTATAGAACCCGATGGCGAGTACACAGTTTACTCTATATATACTTCGGAAAATTTAACGTATAAGCTCGACACACGTGGCGATACGTTATTCATACGGCTGGCGCGAATACTCGGATCGGATATTTTCGACGAAGATCTCATCGAACTGGACGTCGATCCGGATGAGCGGCTCCCTCTGGCTATTTTTTCAACTGAGGTAAATGAGGAATGGGAATTATATCATCTTGAACAAACAATTGAATTATCGGATTCAATTAAAGCGGCTTT
>SKXH01000123.1 GCA_007128495.1 Bacteroidota bacterium | reverse complement strand
CGAGTGCTCCTTCATCTTTTGCCCGCTGCATCCTCGTCCGGTGTTCATCGTGATACTGAAACCGCCTGTCCTGCGGATCGGGGGTGCCGCGGAAACACATCACGAACTTTCCTTCCACATCGACACCGAAGTAATCATCGTAGCCAATGTCAGGTGCGTGGATTCCCCAGCCGATAAATACCACTTCAGCGGTTCTGTCCGCCGTGTCGCTGTACAAAAGCGGCAGAAAATCTGTCTCCGGTTCAAGTTCTTCCTCACGAAAACCGGCTTCTTGTTCCTCATCTACAATATGTACCGACACCGATGCATTGTTAATGAGTGTATACTCCACAGGAAACGGAAGTAAATAGTTCTCGTCGTCACCCGCGGGAGCCAATCCCCATTCTTCGAACAGATTTGCTGTCCACGTTGCAGCACCGTTAAATCCCTCGTGCCCGGTATGTCGCCCCTGGAATTCCTCCGAGGTTAACCGGTCGAGCGTTTCATATATATTAAAGCCGCTTATTGCTCCGGCATTTTCCGGCAATAATTGACTTACCGCCGGCGCCGAAACAAAGATGAACAATACAACAATTGCTAATGATCTATACATAATGGACTCCATTGAGTTTCAGTTGATTATCTGATAATGACTGCTTCGTTCACTCAACCTCCACCTCATCACCATTGACTCTATACCGTTTGATCTTTTGTGTCGTAGTTTTTTCGAACTCTTTATCCCGAATATGGACTTTCCGTATTCGTTTATATGACGACAACTGTTTGTTAGTCTCCTCCACCTCTTTCGAAATAACATCGTGTATTAAATCTTTCGTGATCTTTACATCTTTCTTCTCGGCATATTCGATAAAGGCCTCACTGTCGGCAACGATCTTCGCTGTGATTAATTCCTTTTCTTTTGAATCCTCTTCACCGTATACAAGCGACTCCATGATATACGGACTGCGGTTGAGAATATCTTCCACCTCTTCGGGGAATACATTCTTTCCGTTGCTTGCAATGATCACATTCTTCTTACGTCCGCAGATATGAAGAAATCCATCCTCATCAAAATATCCGAGGTCTCCGGTTTTAAACCACTCCCCTTCCATCACCTGATTTGTAAGTTCCTCGTTTTTATAATAACCCAGCATAACATTGGGGCCCTTTGCCCATATCTCACCGACCCCTTCGGCATCGGGTTCGTTGATCTTCAGCTCGACACCGGGCATAGTCAAACCGGCAGCATCATCCTTATAATAATAAAGCCGGTTAAGGGCAACGATCGGCGCGGTTTCAGTGAGTCCGTATCCCTGCAGAAATGTAAACCCGAATTCGCGTAATCCTTTCGCGACGAGTGGATCGGGGGCTGCACCACCGGCAATGAACATCCGGATGGATCCGCCGAACTTATTATGCAGCTCTTTGAACAGTTTTTTCTTTGCTCCTTTCAAGCCGGCTTTCTCGATCAAATCCGTCGCTTTGACCATCGGCCCGATAAGCACTTTCTTTGCCGCTTTTTCATTAATGCCCCGCTGAATAGCTTTGAACATTTTATCGTACAACAACGGTACGCCGAGTAATATTGTCGCTTTGACCTGCTGTAAGTCATCGACGACCGTTTTCAGCGAGCGCGAATAATGTACCGAGCTGCCGCAATAGAGGGGACATAAAAATCCACACGTGCACTCATAGGTATGATGCATCGGCAACACCGAGAGGAATCTATCATGTTCATCGATAAGGATCATCGAAACCATTGCCATCAGGTTTGCGGCAAGATTCTTCTGTGACAGCATGACTCCTTTCGCCCTGCCGAGCGATCCGGAGGTAAAAATTATCTCGGCAAGTTCTTCCGGATTTATTTCGGGTAATGAATCGGTTCCGTCGCGTTCCGCATCCGCTATTAACTCCTGCATCGAGAGAAAATCGCCGTTTGCTTTCGGTAAATCCATGCTGATGTGATGTTTTAGTTTTTTCAACGCGTGATGTTTTTCCTTGAATACGTCGTTGAACGATTCCGAAAACACAATAACGGAAGCATCCGATTCATGAATAATATTCAAGATCTCATTCGTGTTGAGATTTTTATCGACCGGCACGATAACATGATTATAACACATTGCCGTCAGATAGGTAATTCCCCATTGTACGCGGTTCTCACCGATGACAGCAATATGGCTGCGTTCTTCGACACCGAGCTTCTTCAGCGCATTACCGAAACGCAGTATATTATCGAGCAGCGCATCGTAGGACACACGATTTATTGAGGTGTCGTTCAGGTCTTCAAGCGCCAGTTTGGGTCCGAATTTCTTCGCAGATTGCAGAACCATATCCTGGATTGAAGTTATCTTCGGTACATCGTAAAGTGCATAGTTTTTCATAGTATCATTCGCATTATTTGTTCTTGGGTCCGGGGTTTATTGTAATAAATAACAACTATACTATTGTTATGGTAAAAGTGATAACGTTGAGTAAATAATTATTCGTTAATGGTTATTAGTCTTCTGCAATCAAGAACCATTAACTATTAACGAATAACCATCAACCGCGTAATGCTACCTTCTCTTCCCCGCCTCAAGTTCATACACAATCCGATCGGCATCATACATATACCGGAGCGCTTCGAGGATTCCTTCGGAGTGAACCGATACCGCTCGGTTATATTCCTCGGCGAAAATAAAATCACCGGGTAAGCTTTCGATATTCCCATCGAATACGAGTCCGACGATCTCAAGGCCGGTATTGATAACAGGACTTCCGGAATTACCGCCGATAATATCGTTCGTCGAGACAAAATTTATTGGAGTGCTCAAGTTGAACTCTCCGGGAGGCGTTCTCCATTGATCGGGCAGCGCCCAGGGATGTTCTTTGCCGTGCGAATGGTAACGATCATACAAACCGTAAAATGTGGTATACGGTGGTGCGATGGTGCCGTTATACTCATACGTTTTCACAACACCGTCAGCAATACGAAGTGTAAATGTCGCATCGGGTGGAATGGAAGTTCCGTAAATTTCATATAACGCCTTACCGAGTTGTTGTACACGGGCCGACTCTCGCGACTGAAGACGGTTGTAATTACCGCGAAGCGATGCGGAACGTTCCATAGTGTTTTGTACGAACTGTATAAATGGATCAGGTGATCCCAGTATCGTATCCGGATCCATTTTCAACAACTCGCCGGTTTTTTCTTTACTTGAAAGAATAGAATTCTCAATAAGACCGGGTGCAACCGATTCAGGTGACCGGCCGGCAAGAATCGGCCGTACGGCAGGATCGTCGGGCCCGAGCACCGATTCCATAAATTCAAGCTGGAAAGTGAGTATTCGTTTTTCAAGAGGATTATCAAAACCGTCGGCTGGATATAGTGCTGCACGGGTTTCTTCAATATTTTCATCACGATATTTTTCCTGCCTGTCTTCTTCGGGTCGCCGCATTTGACGTGCATATTCTATAATATCGGCAGCTAATCCAAAATAGGCCGATCTTCCTAAACCGCGAACCGAAAGAGCTTGAATCTCCTGAAAAATTTCCCGCTTCTCCTGCTGTAAACCGGCTATTTCCTCCCACACCTGTCCGTACTCTTCTTGAAGGTCTTCGCGTTCAGACACTGTTTCCTGAAATGTGTTTTCAAAGTCAACCTTCCGTCCCATAAGATGCGGATCATGCAACCCGCGGAGAATACCCCGATACGCTTTCTGAGAATTTTCAAGTCCGAATAACCGGGTCTCATAATCCGCACGTTTTTCGGGGAACTCTTCAACATGTTTAGAGTAAACCTCTACCATATTGTCGATGAGCGTCAGGATAAACGGATATTGTTTATCCCTGTTAAACTTAAGTTGATCGACGGTCAGCAGACGGCTTGTTCTTCCCGGGTTACCGGTAACAAATACGGCATCGCCTTCACGTGCACCGCCGCTGCTCCATTGGAAATAATATTCGGGATTATAGGGATTTCCCTCTTCGTCATACACCCGCATAAAAGTTACATCCAGGTTATAACGCGGATAGGTAAAGTTATCCGGGTCTCCTCCGAAAAATCCGACTGCCGATTCGGGTGCATACACCAGGCGAACATCTTCATAGCGTTTATAGCCGTACAATGCATATCTGCCGCCGTTATAAAAAGTGACCACATCGCAGGTTAATCCGGTTTCCTCCTCATAACGTTCCTCAATTTCCTGTATCTTTATCCGCCGGAACTGAACACGCTCCTCGTCGGTTTCCCCTAATTCAAATGCCGACATAACCTCGTCGGTCACATCTTCAATTAAGACAAGCTGATCGAGATATAGTCCTTCAACTTTTCTCTCATCCTCAAGCGAACCGGCGAAAAAGCCGACGTCGAGTAACCGCTCACCTTCAAGCTCTACGGTTTCAAGAGCGCCGAGCGCACAATGATGATTTGTCATTACAAGTCCGTCGCCCGATACGAAAGACGCCGAGCAGTTCGGCAATCGCAGTGACGCGAGACGTGCATGCTGAAACCATTCATCGCCGGGAGTAAAACTATAGGTTTCTTCAAAGTATTCTACCGGCGGGAAATCAAATGTCCACATTCTTCCGGTATCAAACTCCCCTGCCGGAACAGGTTCAATAGCAGGTTCTACTGGCGGTTCGTGCACCACCTCGGTAGTGGTTGCGCATCCTGCTGCGAAAAATATAATGAGAAATAATATTATCGTTAATGATGGGGAATGTACTGCTTTCATTTCGGTACCTCGGTTGGTTGCTGATTGTGGATAGTAAAAAGTATGAACAATATAATATGAAAAAAATTGAGTTTCAATTGTAAATTTTTACTACAATCCGAACGATACATACACGAACACCGCCCGGTCGATAAAATTGCCAACCGGCAATCTCCGGTACGGCTCATTGAAAAAATTCTGTGCCTGAATACTCACTTCCAATCCTTTGGCAAAATAAAAACTCTCAAACCCCCGGCTTACCGACATATCGACCATAGTCGCACTTCCTATCACACCGTCGAATCCTGTTCCTTCAAGGGCGTCGTCTTCGGGTGCAAGTACAAATTCCCGCCAGTAAGTTTCACCAATATATGTCAGCGAAACATCGAACACCACGTCAAGCGGTAGCAAAAACTCAACGGCATGTATGTTCTTGTATCGCGGAAGAGAGCGTACGGCCGAATTATCAATGTATTGATGCTCCGAAGATATGCGGAGAAAACCTGCCGGTTTCACATCGAACTGGAGTGTTATACCCGGCACAAATCTCTGTCCGTTGTTTATATACGTTGCTGAGCGTAAAATCTCCCCCGTATCAGCCGGACGATATGAACGGGAAACATCCTGCACGAGTTCGTTTTCAGTCCATCGACCGAATAACTCTGCCGATAGATCGATACAATCGGTATCGCGGGAATAGCCCGTCTTTATTTCATAAACGCGTTCCGGAATCAGTTCGGGGTTGCCGGTTATTATAAACTCGTCCGATTCACCGGTATCACGTTCTGTGAAGAAATACCCGTATTGTTCCAGATGATCCGGGAAATATGCTGCCGTTCCGAATGAAGTAAAAACGTTACCATATCTACCGGTATTATACTCAAATAATATTTCCCCCGATATTTCCGGTGAATGTTCATACTGTGAATCGACACGAAAACCGGCAGATGAAATCAATCGACCGGAAAAATAATGAAGATCGATACCCGTTCCCCAATGCACGGCACTCACGTTCTGCTGTAACACGGGCTGCCTGCCGGGATGATCATTCGAACGATCGATGGCATTTATTAATCCTGCGTATGATGAAAGTGTAATTGCAACTTCATTACTTACCGGAATTGAATACTCCGGGTAGAACATCCATTCCGTTGTGCGAAGCGAGGTCGATAATGTACCCGTGATCCCTTTCGTCCATACAAACGATTCATCACGAACCAGCGCCGCCGAGAAACCTGACGAAATATCGGTATACCGTATGCGGCCTGTGCTGCTGATGTTTGTGTAATGATTGAACAACGAAGTAAACGGCGACATTTCCCAGCTAAAGAGATTAATACCCGCCGCATAAATATCGAGCGTCCGGTTTTCATCGATAGAATATTGTGCCTCTCCGATAACCTTCACCTGACGGTTCTGGCGGTTTATCAGCTCTCGATTATACTGCCCGATAATATTGTCGTTTACCGATCCGGTAGTAAAATAAAAGAAACTTCCTCCGGAAATTCTGTATGCCCAGTTGCCGCTCTTATTTGCTATCGAAAGCGCGAATGAGGGGCCGACCTTATTTTTGTTGATATGTCTTTCATCGGGGCGGGAGAAAATATGTATCAAAGGGTCGCCGGTTTCACTGCCGGTAAAGAGGCGGGCGTCGATACTCAAGGAATCCGCTATCTCACTTCGTACGATATCGATTCTGCCGCCGGAAACCGGACCGGCTTGAGTAACACCCACACCCGTTTTTACAACGAGTGAATCCACGGTTACCAGGTCTACCGGAACAAGGTCGATCGACCGCATACCGAACGGATAACCGCTATACGGAAGTCCGTCAATGGTAATGACAGTGCGCGGCGACGACCAGCTCCCCACCCCGGTAACATTAAACACAGGTAGGAAACGTGAAGCCGAGACTTTCTGAAAATGTATGGAGTTATAAAAAGCATTGCTCGCACGTTGCTTGTTCAATGAGGGGATTATTGTTTTCTCACCAACTCCCCCATCCGACCATACCGTGCGGACAATAATTATTAGTATGCTAAAGGATATAAGTAAATACTTCCGGACATTCATACACTACCACAAATAAACATAAATCCCGCTCATCCAGATCGGGATCTGATCGGGATAACTGAATATAGAACTATACCGCGTAGAGAGATCAAACCTCGGTATACCCGGAAACTGAAAACTCAAGCCAACCTCACCGTGTAATGCTACCTCCGATTCGATATAATTCGGGCCGAGGTGCCCGGCGGGTGTTCCTCTGAAAATAAAGGTAAAGTTATCTCCCCCGATCCCCATTAATGCTTTTAATCGTGATGAAAAAGGGATCTCATAATGGATACTGCCGCTTATATTGACCAGCCATATGTGCGGTATGCTTTTATCACCGGTATCATCAGCAGGTGTGAAATAGCTTACAGTGATAGTTCCCATTAAATAAACACGATCCATCACTTTGTATCTGGTGAATCCTCCGGCCGCGGCACTATTTCCCCAGTACGTACCCAGATCACCGACGGGTATCTGGTAATTTGCAGTTACACCAAATGAAGCCCGTTCCCAATCGATCTCTCCGGCGGTGCCGGGCTGTGAAAAACACACCAGCAATATGAAAACAAACAGTCGTTTCATCTCTTGAGTCTGAGTAAAAAAGAAGAGTATCGACTAAAAGGTACGGGATTTTTTAGTTGGGAGCAAAAAAAAGCCCATCGCCGGGTGTAGGTACCATCATTGTTTCATGGACAGGAGGAGGTTCATGTCCTGAGCTTAGTAGAGTATTTCACGGCGATGGGCGCAATTTATTTTATGATATTACTTTTTTAGACGGTTAAAAACTCCAAAAGTTTCACAATGAAAAAATTTTTTGGGAGGGTTATTGCGGTGCTGCAGATTTACGTCTCAGTTTGCCGATCCCCCACAGTATGAAAACTCCAACCAGTACAATTCCTATAACGGGGAAAAATATAGCCAGACCGGAAAGCACCGCGGCACCGCCGAGTTCCGCCGTAGAAACCGCGGGGTTGGCAACCCCGCCCGTGGTAGAGGTCGAGGCAAGTCGTATTACTCCCGTAATAGACTGCACTGTTGCGGCTATTCCACCTCCTGCAATAATCGCAAGCATCCAGGAGAGAAATGGATTCAATCCGGTAACCGTTGATGCCGTTAACACAACCCCGGCAATGACCGCTGCCGGGGTTGCAATAGCATCAAGCAAATTATCAATAAAGGGAATATAATAAGCGAGAATCTCGAACAACGTAGCACTTGAAAATGCGATCAGCGCAGGAGTCGTGCCGACCCACTCAAAACCTGAAGTCAATGATAGATGTCCGGTATGTGCAGCAATGCTCATCACCAGAAAGGGCACAAACACCCTGAATCCTGCCGCAGCGCTTAAGCTGATACCGATGAAAACACTTAATATGGTTTCCATTGTTCAATACGAACTCACTCTAATTTTAATCGCTTCTTTTCTTTCGCCTGAATCTTCTTTGCCTCATCGGCATATCCCTCTCTGCCAAGCAAGCCGTATGTTGCTCGTTTACCTGCTTCAACCCCGGGCTGATTAAATGCGTCTACGTTATACAACAATCCCGCAAACGCAGTTTGTATTTGGTACATCATTATAAATTGTCCCACGGTATATTCATTGATCTGTGGAAAGACGACCCGACACGACGGTCGCTGCTGCTGAGCGAGCGCATATTCAGTAGCACGCATCTCCGAATCGAATAATTTCGACAGCTTATTACCCGATAAATATTCGAGCGAGCTGTATTGTTGTTTGAACTTAGGTATTTTAATATCTCTGCGGTAATTTTCTACCGTGAGAAATGTAAACACTTTATCGTTCGGGCCTTCGGTATATAATTGTACCTGTGAATGCTGATCCGTTACACCCAGCGCTTTCACCGGTGTTTGTCCGACACTCACGGGATCGCCCTGTAAGTCGGTATTCTTGCCGAGACTCTCTGCCCAGAGCTGCCGGTACCAATCCGCCCAATAATATAATGGACTGGAGTAACTCATCATCACCGAAATGTTCTTCCGGCGCCGGGTATCCATCAAGTAATGAAATACCGCATTAAGATATGCAGGATTTTTCATGAGATCCGGTGAACTGCACCGCTTCAGCATATCCTCTGCGCCGCGAAGCAATTGGTTGATGTTGATGTTCGCAAACGCCGCCGTCAACAATCCGACGCTCGATAAGACGGAGAACCTTCCGCCTACGTTCGGCGGAATGTCGAACGATTGAATGGCATTCTCCTCGGCAATTGAACGCAGGTCGCCTTGTTCCGGGTCGGTTGTGATAACCACATTGCGGGTAAATTTTCTGCCGAGCTTCTTCCGTAATATATCGGTGATTATTAATAATTGTGCCGCCGTTTCTGCCGTCGACCCGGATTTTGAAATAACATTAAAAAGCGTTTTTTTGGGATTAATAACATCCAGAAAGTCAACAACGAGTTCGGGGTCGATGTTGTCGAGCACAAAGATGCGCGGATACCCGCCCCGCTCTTTGCCGGTAAGCAGATTATAATACGGATGTTTGAGCGATGATAGCAATGCGATGTTACCGAGCGCCGAACCGCCGATCCCCAGCACCACAAAATTTTCGAACTTATTGTAATTCCGTTTTGTAAATTCCTTGATCATTCTCGTGGTCTTTTTATGAAAGGGCAAATTATAAAACCCGATTCGCTCCGTCTCCCGGTCTGTTTTCAGGGCTTTGTGAAATTCATCGGCGTGTCGTTGATATTCCTGCACTTCATCAAGCGACAAACCGTGATGTTCACCTATAGCATCGGATATTAAATTCGTATAGTCGAAAACAAGCTGTTTGTTTTTCATGATGCACCTTTTTTGTTATTGATAGAGTTTACTATTTATTGCAACAAAACCATACGCTTTATTTCTATGTATTCACCCGCCTCCATCCGGTAAAAATACACCCCGCTGCTCAAACCTTCTCCTCCCCAGGTAACAGAGTGCTCTCCGCGGTCATAATTTGTGTCGGTTATTGTTCCGATCTTTTGTCCGATAAGATTATAGATCGATATCGTAACATGTTCCGGTTCGGGTATCGAAAATGATATCGTCGTTTCATTGTTGAAAGGATTCGGATAATTTTGATGCAATGTAAATTCGGATGGAACTTGCTCCTCATTACCTGCCGACGTTACCGAACCGAAGGTATAGATACTGCCGGTGGTACTGTAATCAAGGAAATAGATTTCTCCTCCCTCATCGACACCGAATGACGAGATACGCAAATCGCTGTCGATCAACTCTTCATTCACCGGCTCAGATTCCCCGTCATACGAGAGCGCCCATATTGTTCCGAATCCATGATCGGCATAGACATATTTTCCGTATAAATCGGGTAAATCGGAACCGCGATATACATAACCGCCGGTGATCGCGCTTCCGTGTCCCAACCACTGATATTCAAACAGTGGCATCTCCAGACCCGTTTTATCGCATTCAGTACCGGGCGGGTAACAGTGCGATCCTTCTATAATGTCCCAACCGTAATTTTTACCGTTTTCGATAAGATGGATGATCTCCCATCCCTGCTGCCCCACATCGGCGCACCACAACCACCCTGTCTCGTGATCGAAACTCATACGCCACGGGTTTCGTAATCCGTATGCGAAGATCTCTTCCCGGTATTCCCCGTCATTCCCCGCGAAAGGATTGTCACCGGGAATTGAGTAATTGCGGTCTCCGGTTGTATTGTCAACATCTATTCGTAAAATCGCTCCGAGCAAGTTCATTTTATCCTGTGCATTATCATCCGGGTCGCCGGCTCCGCCGCCGTCACCGGATGCAATATAGAGATAGCCATCGGGTCCGAATGCCAGTTGTCCGGCGTTATGGTTTGTTCTTGGTTGATTGAACTCTAAAATTATTTTTTCGCTCTCCGGGTCTGCGCTGTCCGGATCGTCATCACTGACCTCGAACCGCGATACGACAGACCGCAGCGGATCGTCTGCGGTATAATAAACGTAAAAGTATCCATTGTTTTCATAATCGGGATGAAATGCGAGTCCGAGCAAACCCAGCTCACCGCCGGATCGCACCCGGTCGCTTATAGTCAAAAACACATCGGGATCGGTGACGGCCGGGTCATTTTCAAACACATAGATCGTTCCGCCTAAAGTAACGACGAAAAGACGGTCGGTGCCGTCACCCGCATTCTGTAAATCGACAGGTCTGTTGAACGTTACATTGGGGAACGGTTGAACCAAATCCGCCTTACCCGAAATGAGAATTCCGGGGAACAAAACCGTAAAAACAATTACAAAAAGGAGAGCACGTTTGTAAAAATTCCTCATGTACTACACCTCCCACAAATTAATCCGCGTTAAATGAGGTATTTTATTATAATATACAAATCTATATGTCACACACAAGTCCGCACGTACATAATTTAAAACATAACCAGAGCAGCACAAATTCCTGAAAGTAGGTACATACTATACAAACAACAATGTCAGGATTGTATAACAAATTCCGGCCAGCGCAGCCGCGGTGACCGCAAGGGGTATCTGCGTCAGTACGTGATCCATCAAATCTGCACCGGTAGCAAGTGAGCTAAGAATGGTAGTATCGGATATGGGAGAGCACTGGTCGCCGAACACCGCACCGCCGAGCACGGCACCGAAACAGAGTGTCAGAAAAAACGGATCAGGGTTGACCGCGTATGCCAGCGGCATTGCAATCGGAAATACAACGGCATACGTTCCCCACGACGTTCCGACCGAAAACGCGACACCCATATTGATCACAAGCAACAGTACAGGTAATAAAACGGGATGAATAAAATGCGCCGTTGTATCGATAATATATGCCGCCGTACCGAGTGTTGCGGAAACATCACCCAGCGATACGGCGAGGGCAAGAATGATAGCACCGATCGTTACCCCTTTAATCCCGTCGACAAATCCGTTGATGATCGATTGCAGCTTCATGCCTTTTACCAGCGCCGTAACAATTGCCGCGAGCAGCGCGAGTCCGAATGCCTCGGCAATCGGCACATCGATATTCGAAATATCACCCGCTGCCAGCGCCGGCACGATGCCGGTAAGCGCAACACCGATCAGCGTACCGAGCGGTATAAAGAAATCGGCCAGACCGCTTTTATAGCCCTCCGGGATTTTTAACTCGGATAATTCTGCTGCCGTTAATGGATTTGCATCCGGACGATTGAGTTGCCCTTTTTCACGGGAACGTATTCGTGCCGCCCGCATCTTCTTTCCCTCCCACGGCAAAAGCTCAAGGGAGAACAAAAGAGTCATAATAACGGCAAATATACCGTAGAAATTAAATGCAACCGCGCCGAAGAAAAAACTCACAACCTGCTGTTCCGTAGCAAAGATCGGAATTGTGCCCACTAACAAACCACCCACGTAAATCGGCCATACATTCAACGGTATCACGGTTGCTATGGGCGAGGCAGTTGAATCGACAACGTAGGATACTTCTTCGTGACTCACTTTTTGCTCGTCGGTAATGGCGCGTATGGTTGTTCCGGTCAATACGGTGGAGATGGTACCGCCCTGATGAAAGACAATGCCCATTAACCAAGCAAAGAACTTCGCTGTGCGCGGGCCTTTTACGATTCGTTCCGCCGCCCATGATGCAAAATGGCGCGCGCCGCCGGTTCGCGTCCATAATCCGATCAAACCGCCGAGACACCAGAGATAAACGAACAATATAACTGCAAACGAGCGGCTACCGATTGACGGGAGTATGAATGAATCCAGAATATTATAATTGCCGCTGATTATTCCGCCGGCCACAATGCCGATAAATAATGATGAAATAACTTCACGGGTAGAAAATACAAGTACAAGGGTGATCAGGGCAGGCAGCAACGAGTAGAATCCGAAATGTTCGGCGTCGTCCGGCCGCTCACCGGTGTTCAGGAAAAGCACACCCAGTATTAAAATAACCGGAATTAAAAGTACCGTATACTTCATCATCATCCTTTTTGCTATTTAACTCAGAAAATATATGAAATTAATCAACCAATGAAAAGAATTGCTTTTTCATGGGAACCACGAAAATTACGAAGAAGACCAAGAGTAAATCATTTTGCCATCAAATTGTTTTACAAAAAATATATGCAAAACGATTCCCTGGCAAAACAATTAATAGCGATTATAACAAAGCATTGATCGGGAGTTCAGGAGTAATTATCTTCATACTAACTAAACCACCATACCCGTTCACATCGAGGTGAAATAATTATGAGAACTCTGATCACGTTTTTCCTGACTTCCCTACTCATTACCGGCGTAGTATTTTCCCAGGACAGAATTACCGGTAAAAACTTTGCAACCCGTTCCGAAGTGATCGCGCAGAACGGCATGGCTGCCACCAGTCATCCCCTCGCGACACAGGTTGCCATCGATATTCTCAAACAGGGCGGCAGCGCCGCGGATGCGGCCATCGCTGCTAATGCAATGCTCGGACTTGTCGAACCGACGGGCTGCGGTATCGGCGGCGACCTTTTTGCCATCGTGTGGGATGAGGGGACAGAGCAGCTCTACGGACTTAACGCCAGCGGCAGGTCTCCCAAATCACTGACGCGTGAATACTTCATCGAGAACGGATACGATATGATACCGCAGCGCGGTCCGCTCCCGGTGAGCGTGCCCGGGGCGGTGGACGGCTGGTTCGAGCTGCACGGAAAATTCGGCCGTCTGGATATGGAGGAAATTCTCGCCCCCGCTATTCACTATGCGCGCGAAGGTCATCCGGTTCACGAACTTATTGCATACTACCTTGAACTATCAGCGCCTGTACTCTCCCGCTTCCCAAACTTTACAGAAACCTATATGCCCGACGGCCAGATGCCGCGAAAAGGCGAGATATTTAAAAATCCCGATCTCGCAAACACCTATGAGAAGATCGCACAGGGAGGCCGCGATGAATTTTACAAAGGAGATATCGCCCGCACCATCGACAGCTATATGCAGGAACATGGCGGATTTCTATCGTACGAAGACCTTGCGGCACATACCTCCGACTGGGTAGATCCCGTCTCAACCAATTACCGCGGCTATGATGTGTGGCAGCTTCCGCCGAACGGTCAGGGTATCGCCACGTTACAGATCCTGAATATCATGGAAGGATTTGACGTTGCTGCTATGGGATTCGGCAGCGCCGAGTATCTGCATCATTTCGTAGAAGCCAAGAAACTTGCATTCGAAGACCGGGCGTATTTTTATGCAGATATGGACTTCAACGATATACCGGTCGATTGGTTGATCTCAAAAGAATATGCCGATGAACGAAGAGAGCTTATCGACCCGAACCGTGCGGCACGCCGCTACGATCACGGCGATCCCGACCCGCAGAACACCATCTACCTCACCGTAGCCGATAAAGACGGAAACATGATCTCGCTTATTCAAAGCAATTACCGCGGGATGGGTTCCGGTATGACCCCGTATGGATTGGGATTTGTACTGCAGAACCGCGCCGAAGGATTCAATCTGGAAGAAGGTTATTTCAATACTTATGAGCCGAACAAACGTCCCTTCCACACCATCATTCCTGGATTCGTCACCAAAGACAATAGACCGTTTATGAGCTTCGGTGTAATGGGCGGCGCAATGCAGCCGCAGGGACATGCACAGATAGTTATGAACATTATAGATTTCGGCATGAATTTACAGGAAGCCGGCGACGCACCCCGCATTCGTCACACCGGCTCGTCCCAGCCAACCGGCGAAGAAATGACCGATGGAGGAACCGTAAATCTCGAATCCGGTTTTGCATGGGAGGAGATAAGATCGCTTATTCGGAAACGACACTCCGTCCAATGGAACATCGGCGGCTTCGGCGGTTACCAGGCAATTATGTTCGATAAAGAGAACGGTGTTTATTACGGCGCCTCGGAGTCCAGAAAAGATGGTCAGGCCGCCGGATATTAAAACCACGATGTTCATCCGCTAATTTCACGAAGGGGCACGAATAGATGCAATATTAGTGTCCCCTTCGTGTCATTCGGGGATCCCGCGCAACCATTGACAATCCGCAATTTTTCACTATCTTATCATAAATACACAGGAGAATAATGTGGAATTATCCGGCATTGCCTAAAACAATATTATTAAGGGAATTTCTTAATATTGCAAAAATCACTCATTAATTCTTAAATTGTACAAATGAACAATTTTAATTTAAAATTATTCTGGAGTATTTAAACTATGAAAAATTATAAAATCATAGTGGAACAGCATCCTGACGGTTTTGTGGCTTATCCATTGGGTATGAAAGGTGTCGTGGTTGGACAAGGAGATAGCTATGACGAAGCGATTGAAGATGTGAAATCTGCTATCAAATTTCATATCGAGAGCTTCGGTTCTGACGTAATGAATGTAGACCCTCCTATTCTTGAAGCATTCATTGAAGAAACGGATATCCAGGATTAATGGCCAAATTTCCTGTCGATGCGCCGAAACGAAAAGTAATACAAACTTTAAACAAATTAGGCTTCCAAATAGTCCGTGAAGGTGAACATATATCTATGATTCGAGAAAACCCTGATGGAAGCAAAACACCTCTTACAATGCCGAATCACAAGAGAATTAAATCATCGACATTGAGAACAATTTGTAATCAGTCAAATATATCCCGAGAAGATTTTTTAAAAGCATACGAAGACGTTTGAGAAAGGCAACGCCAGATAACTTCGCATAACAACGTCTCACACTCGTTCAAGGCCTAGTCGGTTGGGTTCATCCGCCAAAAAGCACGGCAGGTAGATCCAAACCCCACCGCCCCGATAGCTATCGGGGCTTTTCAGGCGTTGTGCTTTAATCTACGGGCGTTGCTTTTTAAGAGTCGCGGGCTACACTAAATAGCGGCGGGGCTTTCCGCCGGAGATATCGCCAAACAGTGTGGCAGACAAGCGTCGTTCCTGTGCACTGCTTGGTCGTTACGCAACACCACATATTAAACTTGAATAGTTTGGCAAATATTGTAAATAAAATCGGTGAATTTAATATTAATGAAACTTATTGTATGGATTGTGTTGAGGGAATGAAAAAAATACCGGATAAATCCATAGATTTAGTCGTAACATCACCTCCCTATGATGAGATTAGAAAATACAATGGATACACCTTTAATTTACATAAAACCGGAATTGAAATATTTAGAGTTTTAAAAGATGGTGGAATAGCTGTAATGGTCCTTCAAGACTCTACGAAGAATTATGGAAAAACTTTAACATCTATTAAAACAATAATCGATTGGTGTGATAATATCGGATTTAAGTTATTTGAATGCGTTATATACAGGAAAAATGGAACCGAGGGTGCTTGGTGGACAAATAGATTTCGCATTGACCATGAATATATGCCAATATTTTTAAAAGGAGAAAAACCCCAATATTTTAATAAAGAACCGTTGATAGTACCATCAAAACACGGTGGAAAAGTTATGACAGGGAGTGGTAATCGAAGAACCAGTGGGGAGACTACCAAAACGGTAAAAAGAGAAATTAACAAAATGAAATGTCGAGGTACTATTTGGGACTATTTAATGGCGGGAGATAAAGACCCCGATAAGAGAAAACATCCTGCTTCATTCCCTGACAAAATACCATATGATTTTATTAATTGTTTTTGTCCTTTAGATGGTATAGTTTTAGACCCTTTTATGGGAAGTGGCTCAACAGCAGTAAGTGCAAAAAAATTAGGCAGAAATTTTATCGGTTTTGAAATAAGCGATGAGTATTGTAATATTACAAAAAATCGATTAAGAAAAACTGCTTATATCGAGAGTCTTAACTAAGGAAGTGTATCAGGTTCCACTAAAGTAAATTCAATATTCTGATTAGATATCATAGCCCAGGACAAGGGCATTTTTTCAATAAATTTAGAAAAATCTCTATTCGATATTGTCCAACCATTTGCTTGAAAGTTACCTTTAGTGAATTTATATCTCTTTAACCTGTCGAATATCCAATTTTCTCTTTTAAACTCCCACCCAGTCGTTTCTGATAATAATTGGATGAATTTTGTAACCCTTTTAATTTTTTCATCTGTAATTTTATAGTATTCCGCTTCTTCTTCTCGTATAATATTCAGATAATTTCCTACATTATCTGAAATTACAAATTTATCGCCTCTTTTTTTTCAATACTAATTTCATCTCTTCTCCTATAAAAATCATCCATAGCCAACATCTGATTATATACTGAATAATGCTCATGCATAAATATTTTTTCAGTGGACTGTTTTCCTTTTTTACATCCAGGTAGTTCAACCAATTCAAGACATTTTCAGGGTAAGAATATAATACCTTGAACGTCCCATCAACAAAAAATAATGGAGCGATCGCTTCCTTTTCAATTTCTATTTCTTTTTTATGACCGAGTATGCCTAAAAGGAGATGAATTGTTGCCAATGGATATTTTAATCTAAATTCATTTTTCCCATCATATCCCCGTAGATTATTTGGATTCAAACAATTATCAAAATTATCCCAACTATCAGGAATATGCCTTTTATTTAATAACAACATGTGATGGCCGACACTTTTTACATCCCTTCGATATATTTCCATGTCAAGAAAAACAGTGTTTTCATTTAATACGCTCTGTCCTTCTCGAAGTAGCATAACCTTACCATCATAGTATCCAATTACTTTCCAATTTAAATACTTTGATAAAAGTAAACCACACAGTAACCCATCGCTATCTGGGCTTAATATGCATTGTTGATTCTCTTTAATTATCCAAGGATATTTACTTATTACATCATCGTAATCAACAACTTGGTCTTTTCCTTTTAGTAACTCTTGTATCTTTGCCATTCACTATTTTTGCTTTAATAATGCGGATATTGAAATCTTTAGCGCCTTAGCAATTTTTTCTATATTGTTGAGAGTAATATTTTTTTCGCCTCGCTCAACCATTCCGATATATGTTCTATGCAGACCAGCTTTCTCAGCTAGCTTTTCTTGAGATAGATTTTTCTTAACCCTTTCTTCTCTGACCTTTCGACCAAATCTTTTAATTATGTTTTCTTTCATTATTTTGTAGAATACTATATATTAGATTGATATTTATATTAAATTATTGCATACTATAAATCTACATACTATAGTTAGCAATAATCATAGTAATGCTGTTTAACTATTTTTCAACAACGGCTTCCTTGGGCAGACACTTTTACTTTATTGTTATGTTTATCCGCCGAAGCCTTGTCGTAGGCGGTTTCGTCCGACAAAAAGCACGTCGGACAATCGAAAACCCCGCCACATCTGTTTTTCAGCAGTGCGGGATAATTAACAGGTAGAGTTTTCTGGTAGATGTTGAGCCCAATGGCTATCAGAAAAAATAGTGGCGTACACAGTCAAGAAGCAACGCCGGGATAGTCCGGCATGTTATCCAAAACCACCGCGGCGAAGCCAAAACATAGAATAACATTGCATCATTATCAGGGATTTTCATATGGCCTTTAAAGGAAAAGTAGTCGTTATAACCGGGACAGGAAGAGGGATCGGACGCTCAATTGCCGTGGAATATGCTTTAGCCGGTGCGAGAGTCATCATTGCCGAAAAGGACCGGGCGTCAGGAGAAGAGACGCTTAATTATATAAATAATTCCGGCGGCGAAGCATACTTTCACGTAACAGACGTCGGCAATCCTTCCGATGTCGAGTCGCTCGTCAAAAAGACCGAAGAAAAGTACGGAGTCATTCATATTCTCATAAACAATGCTGCGGTTTCTGTGATCAAATCCCCCTATGAACTATCGGTCGAGGAATGGAATAATGTAATAAACACCAATCTGAGAGGTGTATTTCTTTGTTCGAGGGAAGCTGCTAAGGTGATGAAAAAACACAAACAAGGTTCGATCGTCAATATTGCCTCAACAAGGGCCTTTATGTCCGAGCCCGATTTCGAGGCATATGCCGCTTCAAAGGGAGGGATCGTTGCACTAACCCACGCCCTCGCCGCCTCCCTTTCGGCAGATGGTATTCAGGTAAATGCAATAAGTCCGGGATGGATTGAGACGGAAAACTATAGTAAACTGCGTGATATCGACCATGCACAACATCTATCGGGTAGAGTCGGTAAACCGGATGACATAGCCAGGGCATGTCTTTATTTAACGAGCAACGATAACGATTTTATAACGGGAGCGAATTTAATTATCGACGGCGGAATGACTAAAAAAATGATTTATGAGTCGTAGTGGCGTCGGGTGTAATCAACGGACGTTGCTTTAATGTGACGGTGGAACTAAATTAGAGGGCGGCGGGGTAGGTTCGCCAAACAGCATAGGGTTGGCCAAAAAGTCCCGGAATAAGGATGGCGAGAACCATGTTATAGCTATATTATTAGCCACCGATCACACGGATTGTATTTTTTATTTTGATAGATATCGGCGAAAATAATTTACATTAAAGCGTCGTTGTTTTTTCATTTTCTTAAAACCTCGTAATGGTGGTACTGAAACGCTTGCCGCCCAGGAGATGAGCAATGTTAATACAGTTTTTTTATTGCGGGGGTGTTGAACTGAGCTCCGAAAAGACGGGTTAGTTTGAGTGGGTAGTGGCAACAGTACTTTATCTATTTACGATCCAAATATACTTGCAATGATTCATATGCAACAAACCTTATTACACGATGAAATTAAATACCATCAATCGGTAGTAGAAGCGTTTATCCGGTGTGCGGAAAAAGTACCCGATGAACATTGGAATACATCCCGGACTCCCGGAACGTGGACACCCTCGCAAGAGGTCACACATCTTGAACGTACCTACCGGGAATATGTGATCGAATTGCGGCGCGGACCGGATGTAACGCCGGAGACATTCCCTCCGCAAAGGGAAGTCTTCCGGGTAAAAATTTTACCCCGTGTATTAAAAGGGAATTGGTTTCCAACCGGCGCCGTATCACCCGACCCGGTTAAGCCGGATGAAATTTCTCTTGAGAAGGCACAACAATTGACCGGGCTGGGGAAACGGGTGGCTGAATTCGAGAATACCATCATCGAGATCGCCTCCTCTCATCCGGAGCGGCAGGTGCGGCATCCGTACTTCGGTGCCCTCGGGCTTATAGAATTATCGCGGGTACTTGCCGAGCATACCAGACATCATATGAAAAAATTGCAACCGGAATAAATAAAAAAAACGGGACAACAAAAACATCTGCAGTCCCGTTTTCTTATTGATATTTTCCGTAGGCATTACCGGAAAAACATATACCGGTTATCCACGATCTCCGCCTCTTCCCGAAGTCTTTCAAGCCACTGCGAAAAGAACTGCTGCCGCTTGGATTGCAGTATCTCGACTTTTAATTCATCCCGCTGTTCGGCATATTGTTCCTCATCAAACTCAGTACGCCCTGTTACCTCTATAAGGTAGAAATTACGCGCTCCCTCAATCGGCTGAGAGACAACACCTTCATCCAGACCAAATGCCGCACCGACAAATTTATTATCACGGCCTACATCCGGGATATTCGAGTTGATTCCGATATCATCCGCCTCACGTACCTGGAAAGATGGATCGATCCCGGTAATTTCGGCCAGCGACTTTCCTTCGAGTTGATCGCGGATCTCTTTTACCCGCTCCCTCGCCATTTCTCTTCGCTTTTCACGCGCCAGTTCGGCCCGTATCTCGGAGCGAACTTCATCAAGGGGCTTAACGCTCTCACGCCTGCTGTCGGTTATCAGAAATACTCCATAACCGTCGCTGATTTCGAGTACGTTGCTTACGGTACCGGTACTGTTTTCAAAAGCGAAACGCATCACATGTTCGCTTCGCCCGACTCCCGGTATCACACCATTCTCAGAAAATAACCCGGTCTCCTGTACCTCGACATCGAAAAAGTCGGCCTCTTCTTCAAAATTCCGCCGGTCTGCAACATAAGCAAAATCGGATGCCTCGTCGAAGATCTCATTCCGGGTAAACGATGTAACTTCAACCGGTAAATGGATCGTTGCGAACTTCACCTGACGGTTCGTGCGGTCATTCACCTTTATAATGTGAATACCAAACTGCGATTCAACCGGACCGACAATCTCTCCGGTCTGTGCACCGAATGCCGCTTCCTCGAATGCCGGAACCATACGTCCTTTTCCGAACCATCCGAGATCGCCGCCGCGTTGAGCTGATCCGGGATCGGCCGAGTGTTCACGCGCCAACTCTGCAAAATCGGCATCCTCGTTCAGTTGTGCAATCAACTCATCAGCTTTTTGCTGCACTTCCGTGCTATCTACGCCTTCCTCGTACCGCAACAATATATGTTGTGCACGAACATATTCTTCCTGACCGGTACGGGTATCAATAACTTTAATAAGATGTGCGCCGTCTTCATCCACCACCGGCCCGACAATCTCTCCGGGTTCACTGTCGAAAACTACCCGTTCTTTTTCGGGAGATAGGTCGCCCGGTCTGAAATAGGCGTCGGCAAATGGAGTATGCGAGTAATTCTCCACAAGCTCGAGAAAATCCTCTCCTTCTTCCACACGCGCTTTAAACTCTTCAATCTCCCGGAGAACATCCTGTTCATCCGCCTCAGACGGTTCAAACGGAAACTTTACATATTTCAGGTTTCGCTGAGGTGGATTCATAAATTTCTGGGGATTAGTATTATAGTATCGTTGTATTTCATCATCCGAAACCGTCACCTCACCGGCAGCGACAATATAGTTCGGGTCTATCACCACGTACCGGGTATCCATCCGGATATTTTCTTCTTTAAACCGCTGTCTGATTTCACCCTCGGTCACACGGACAGATGACATCAATAAGCTCTGCAATTTCTCTTGTTTGCGCTGCTGCCGCAGCATCTGCTCGAGCTGCAACACCTGTTGCCGGTTTTGCGGATCGCTTAAAGCCCTGTCGTATGCCGCCCGATCAAAATTCCCTTCTTCATCGGTAAATTGCTGGCGGAGAAATTGCGGCGGACGCTCACCATAAACCCAATTGACGATCTCATCGTCGGTTACCTGGATTCCGCGCCGCTGAATTTCTTCTTCAAGCAGGATCTCGTTCACGAGATTATCCCAGACCTGTTCACGAATAAATCCCATGAATTCATCGTCTATTTCACCGCCAAACTGCTGGCGCTGCATCTCGGTCACATTCCGCATCACATCTGAAAATTCCTGATAGGTGATTTCACGGTCGTTCACCTTGCCGACATAATTTTGCTGCGGCTGACGACCCATTCCACCAAAATCCATTCCCCATTCAAAGATAATCATAATAACAAACGCGATAACGAGACCGATCATAATGGTCAGCGTATTGTCGCGCAACCTGGTCATTAAAGGCATAACTCACACTCTCCTTCGCTTTCGGAATACAAAAATAAGTACAGTAATTTCAATTTGATGACAAACACTAAATATAATTGAGATTGACTTAAAAAGCAATTTTTTGGTTGACTTTTGCCGCTTTTTCAATTATATTTTTATTTCTTGAGCCTGTAACAGTATCAACACTAATTAATCAGTAAATTGTTTCAATATTCTAAATCTCTGTTTGAGGGAGGTAAGGTTTTGTGAAGAAAAACCGCACAAAAATAATTATTATCCTGGCCGCAATCGGATTATCTTTATACTTTCTCTATCCGACCTATCAAGATTATCAGCACACACAAAGACTTGAGGAACTCAGCGGTGCAGACAGTATAGCGTATTTCGATGAGCACGAGGAAAGTATCCGGCAAGCCCGACTCCAGCGGATGAAGCTGGGACTCGATTTACAGGGCGGCATGCGTGTCGTGCTTGAAGTGGACATTACCAGACTGCTCGAGGAACTTGCAGAAAACAAAGACGAACAATTCGAGGAGTTGATTGAGCAAATACGGACGCAAGTTGCCGGAACCGATGAAGCTGCACTCGATGTCTTTGCACAGACATTCAGCAATGCCGGCGTTCGGTTGAGCCGGTATTATGGCAGCATCCGTGATACCGATGAGCAAATTCTCGATAATTTACAAGACAACGCCGACGGGGCGATTGATCGTGCTATACAGATCGTTCGGAACCGGGTCGACCAGTACGGTGTGGCCGAACCCGGTATTCAACGTATGGGTGCCCGCCGTATTATTGTGGAGCTGCCCGGCGTTACCGATGAAGAAGAAGTTCGTCAACTGCTCCAGGGAACGGCGATGCTTGAATTTAAAATCGTACGTGAGCCGGAGATCGTATTCACAGTCTTAGAACGAATCGATGCATATCTCGCACAGGAACAGGAAGACCCCGAGGCACTCGAAGATATTGATGTCGACACACTCGAGACCCCGGAATTCGATCCGGCGCTCGCTGAAGAAGATATTGAAAGACAACATCCGTTCCTCTATTATGTGCGCCCCGATCAACAGGGAACCGGTATTTCCTACGTTGCGGAACTTCATCGTGAGAGGGTGAACAGGATACTTGCGCGGCCTGAAATCCAGGAATTACTCCCGAACAACTTTGAATTCGTCTGGTCTGCCAACGAACATTTCGTCTCTGAAGGCAGAGAATATTACGCTTTATATGCCGTGCATGAAACTCCCGAACTTACGGGAGGCGTTATCACCGGTGCACAGGCAACAATTGATCCGCAATTTAACCAGCCGATCGTCACTATGTCGATGAACAGTGAGGGCTCACGCGAGTGGGCGCGAATCACCGGCGCGAATATCGGGCGACAAATCGCTATTGTGCTCGATGATGCGGTATTCTCGGCTCCGGTCGTTCGCTCGAGAATTACCGGCGGCCGCTCACAAATTGAAGGTATGGCAAACATTGACGAGGCACGGCTGCTTGAAATTATTCTCGAAGCGGGTGCAATGCCGGCACCGGTTGCGATCGTTGAACAGCGAACCGTCGGTCCGTCGCTCGGTGAAGATTCTATACGGCGCGGGATGAATTCGATGATCCTTGCCCTCGGGTTAACGATCATATTTATGATCGTATATTACAGTACCGCAGGTTCGATCGCAGACCTTGCACTACTCTTTAACATTTTATTTATCCTCGGTGTGCTTGCAGGTTTCCAGGCAACCCTGACATTACCGGGTATAGCGGGTATCATACTAACCATTGGTATGGCGGTCGATGCGAACGTACTTATATTTGAGCGTATCCGCGAGGAGCAGGTAACCGGAAAAACACTCCGGGCTGCTATAGATTCCGGATACTCAAAGGCATTTAGCGCCATCTTCGATGCCAATATTACGACATTTATGGTAGGCGTCATATTGTATAACTTTGGTACCGGCCCCGTACAGGGATTTGCTTTGACGCTTATGATCGGTATCGCCGCCAGCTTATTCAGCGCAATCGTCATTACGCGGGTTGTCTTTGATTCACTCACCGAGCGTAAAGGCGCAAAAGTAAGCTTAGGTTAATATTAAAAATTTATTCTTTTGAAGGAGAGATCTTTTAGATGCGTATAATAGGGCAAACAAACATTGATTTTATGGGAGTGCGAAAATATTTCTTCGTATTCTCACTGGTTTTGATTATGGTCGGGATGGGTGCCGTCGTGATCAAAGGGCTCGAATTAGGAATTGATTTTGTCGGCGGAACCGAATT
>SKXH01000104.1 GCA_007128495.1 Bacteroidota bacterium | reverse complement strand
TTCGATGAGATGTTGATCGATGACAGTCAACGTACCGATTTATTTAATGAAGAATTGAGTCCGCTGAATCTGCAAATTATTGAAGATACCAACGAGGCAATTGATAAAAACCAAAGTATTCAGCTCTCATATGATATCCACAACACGGACCGCGCAGTACTCGCAACCGTATGCGGTAAACTTGCATTGCAAAAGCACCTGCATCATCTTGCACGAATAGAGGGAACATACAACCAAACGAACGATTATACCGGTACTCTCTCAATCGACTTTGCCGGCAGCGCAGGGCAGGGTTTTGGTGTATATCTGGTTGATGGTTTATCCGTTCGACTATCCGGCGAAGCAAATGATTCGGTCTGCAAGTCTATGTCGGGCGGAAAAGTAGTTATCCGGCCAAGCCCCAATGCAACATTTAAACCGGAAGAAAATACTATCATCGGCAATTGTGCCTTGTACGGCGCAACCGGTGGAACGGTGTACGTGAACGGATGGGCAGGAGATCGCTTTGCCGTTCGCAATAGTGGCGCCACTGCTGTTGTCGAAGGTGCGGGATTACATGCCTGCGAATACATGACCAACGGTCTTGTGGTTATACTCGGTCAGATTCAATACAATCTCGGCGCAGGTATGACCGGCGGTAAGCTCTACTTGTTCGGTTCCCAAACCGATAAAGTGAATGATAGATACATAGCACCGGTTGGTATGACCCCGGAAGATACTCAAGAATTGTACGACCTGTTGATAGATTACACGAAGGAAACAGAAAGCCCGTTAGCGAAAAAGATCCTGGATGCCTGGAGTGAGAAACGGGATGAATTTGTAAAGTATGTACCTGTGAAAGAAGCGCAATCAATGCTGGAAGAACAGGAGAAGCATAGTGCGGCGTGACGAGTTACATCGTTATATTTTACCATAACATTTTTTCACCCCGGAGGGGTGACACATCTGTAGAAACAATCCCCACAAACACACTAACCACCTCTAAATCGGAAGCTTAATTGATTATTGTTTCTTATTTTTGTAAGATATAAAGAAATGCTGCATAAATCATTCTTTGATAATTATGCTAATACTAAAAATGACCGGAAAGTGATGTTATGACGGAAAAATTCACGGTATTAATTGAACAGGGTGAAGACGGATATCTTATTTCCGAGGTATTAGAATTACCTGGATGCCGGACACAGGCAAGAACCTACGACGCTCTCCTTGAAAGAACCAGGGAAGTTATCCTTCTCAATCTTGAAGCAAAGAACGAACCTCACAGGACTAAGTTCTTGAGTCTGCAACAACTCGAAATCGAAACGCAGACATCATATGAGTAAACTTCCTCTCCTTAAGGCAAAAGAAGTAATAAAAGCACTTGAGAATATGGGATTCGAACTCAAGAGGCAACGAGGAAGTCATATGTTTTTCAAGCATCCTGACGGTAGAACTACAACAATACCCAACCATCCCGGTGAAGATATAGACAGAGGGTTACTCAACAAAATAATAAAACATGACCTTAGAACAACAAGAGAAGTATTTCTTGAGAATCTCAAATAGGAAGATCACTCTATAAATATACCGCTCCGTGAGGAGCTGATTTATATGGCTAATAATAATTCCGGGAAGCAAATTGAACTACCAACCATCAATGAACTCATTGCTCCTTTTATTTGCCTTCATCCGTAGAAACGTCACTAAAGAAACAGTTTAATGACAATATGGTTCGTTATATTCTACCTTCACATCTTTTCACCCCGGAGGTGTGACATATTTGTAGCAGCAACCAATCCCCCTACATCTCATATCCTCCTAAAATACTTCTCCAGCACCGGCTTCATCTTCTGCAATGCCCGTGCACGATGACTTAATTTGTGTTTTTCCGATACTGCCATCTCACCGAATGTTCTATCATATCCATCCGGTTTAAACAATGGATCGTATCCGAAACCGTTTGTACCGCGCGGCTGTTCGAGTATAATACCCCGGCACTCACCTTCAACAATTTCTTCTATACCATCTGCAACAAACGCCATAACGCAGCAAAACTTTGCCGTCCTCCGTCGAAATGATAAAGCACCCAATTCATTTAACAATTTATTGTTATTCTCTTCATCGGTCGCATTATCACCGGCATAGCGTGCCGATCTAACACCCGGCCGGTGGTTGAGGAAATACACCTCAAGTCCCGAATCATCGGCAAGGGATGGTTTCCCCGTCGCTTGATATACCGCGCGGGCTTTTTGTAATGCATTATCCTCGAAAGAATTTCCATCTTCACGAAGTTTATCACTAACACCGGCTTCACGTGCAGTTATTATATCAATAGACGGATCATTCAAAATCTCACGAATCTCTGTTACTTTATGTTCGTTCCCGGTTGCAAGAATGAGCGTCTGCATGTTGGCTTGGTAATAGTTATTGGTTATTAGTTAATTGTTAATAGTCTCAATTTGGAGAATAGTATAACACATTAGATAAAATAATTGCATTACAAATTATTTTGCCATCCAATTGTTTTGCATATTATTATGGTTATAATATATCACTTCAACACTGAATCTATCGCTTCATCTATTCGCTCAACCGGCATTAATTCCACCGAACCGCTGAAATTATGATCCCGGGTATTCGAGCGCGGCACCACAGCATGCGTGAAACCGAGTTTTTGTGCCTCATACAAACGTTGTTCGATCTGATTGACGCCGCGAATCTCCCCGCCTAATCCTACTTCACCGATTGCAACTGTCCGGGAATCGATCGGGGCATCGCGAAAGCTCGAAACCACCGCGATAGCTACTCCAAGATCGACTGCCGGTTCGTCGATACGAATACCTCCGGCGATATTTACGAAAACATCCTGCGTACCGAGATGGTACCCCATTCGCTTCTCCAAAACCGCCAGCAGCAATGCCAGACGTTTCTGATCGAAACCGGACGTAGTGCGCTGCGGCATCCCGTAACTCGACGCCGACACTAACGACTGCACCTCAATTAAAATCGGCCGCGTTCCTTCGATCGTTGGCACAACCACCGAACCGGCAGCACCCGATTTTCGCTCCGAAAGAAATACCCGAGACGGATTCTTCACCTCGACTAAACCTTTCTCGTGCATTTCAAATATACCGATCTCATTGGTTGAACCGTAGCGGTTTTTCAACGCACGTAAAATCCGGTATGCATAATGCCGGTCGCCCTCGAATTGCAGCACCGCATCTACCATGTGTTCGACCGCTTTCGGTCCGGCAAGCATTCCTTCCTTCGTCACGTGACCGATGAGAATCATCGGAATCGAGAGTTTCTTTGCAAGCTTCATCAAACCGGCTGTCGATTCTCGAAGCTGTCCCACCGTACCGGGTACACTTTGCAACTCGGGGTGTTGCATAGTTTGAATCGAATCGACTATGACCACACCGGGAGCTTCAACCTCTATGGCACGTTGAACGAGAAAGAGATCTGTTTCGGGATAGATAAAAATGTTATCGGGATGCTCTAATGATAAACGGTCGGACCGCAGCTTAATTTGTTTCGGGGATTCTTCCCCGGCAATATACAAAACCGATTTTTTATACAGCAGATCGGCTATCTGCAGCATCAAAGTCGATTTACCGATACCGGGATCGCCGCCGAGAATGATCATCGCACCCGGCACCAATCCACCCCCGACGACGCGATCGAATTCCTGCAAGCCGCTTTGAATACGTTGATCGTGCTGTAAGTCGACAGAACTCAAAAGCGAAACAGTATTTTTCTCTCCCTGAACGGATGATTTCTTTTTTCGATCTCCGCGGGTTACGACTTCCTCGGTAAGCGTATTCCACTCACCGCAACCGGGACATTTGCCCGTCCACCGCGGAACACTGTAACCGCATTCCTGACATACAAATTGTGTAACGGTTTTCGCCACGCTCAATCAGATTTGTTGTTGATTAAAAACCTATTGGTTATCCTTTATATTCGATTTCTATCACATCGCCAATACCGAGTTTTTCGAGCGGCGATTTTATCTTATCAACATCGCCGACCACAACAACGGCTGCTTTCGAAGGATGAATATAATCGGATGCAACTCGTTTCACATCTTCGGTGGATACCTGTTGTACATTGTCGACATAGGTATCATAGTAATTATCCGGCAATCCATATAATGCGACATTGGCAAGCTGCGATGCAATTTGCGACGGCGTTTCAAATTGACGCGGCAATGATCGTATCAATCCATCTTTCGCCGCCTCCAATTCATCTCCGGTCACGCCCTCTTCTCTGATACGGTGCAGCTCTTTCATAATCTCCTCAACCGACCGGTCGGTATATTCACCCTGAAAACCGCCGGTCGTTATGAAATGTCCTCCGAATTTTCTCATCTCCCATATCGATGCAGCACCGTAGGTATATCCCTTATCTTCACGAAGATTGAGATTAATACGGCTGGTAAATTGTCCGCCGAGTATCTGGTTCATCACCCGCACCGGAAAATAATCTTTATGAGTACGCTCAATACCGCGATGGCCGATGCGTATTTGCGATTGCGCGGCTTCGGTACGATTTACCAGATATACGGCAGCGCATTCCCGGTCGGGTATTTGCGGCAAGTTAACTTTCGGCACATCTCCCTGCTTCCATTCCGACAACGCTTTTTCAAGTTTTTCATTGAGCTCAGGTAACTCGATATCGCCGACAACTATGATAGAAGCATTGTTCGGCTTGAAATGCCGTTTATATTTTTCTTTCAGATCCTTAGCAGTAACTGATTGTACCGATTCGGTCGTACCGAGAGGCGACGAACCGTACGGATGGTCTTTTCCGTAAATCTTTTTAACAAAAACCTTTGTCGCAAGAACATTCGGTTGATCTTCTTCCTGAAGAATGCTCGTTAGAACATTTTGTCTAACCCGTGCTAATTCCTGTTCGGGGAATTCGGGAGCTTTCAGCACATCCGCGAACACATCGAGTGATTCATCCAGGTGTTCCCGTAACGATAACATCGTTGCACCGCACCCATCCATCGAAGACCACGTGTTGAAATTTGTTCCGAGAAAATCAAAGTCATCCGCTATCTGCAATGCACTTCGGTTCTTCGTTCCCTCATCGAGCATTTCCGCAAACAGATTGGTCAGCCCCGCTTTTTCTACAGGATCAGAAAAAGCTCCGGTGTGCACGGCAAGATGTACCTGCGCTACCGGCAATTTTTTATAGCGATATAACCAAACGTTAATACCATTTGAAAGTTGTGCCCTGCTAAGCTTAGTTTCATCAAGTAATGTAAAGTCGGGTACGGGACCCGCTTCGGGAATTTTTGTTCGATCAATTGTCGTATGCATAGAATATTCTTATTAAAAAACGTTAATATGAAATTATGTTTTGACGGCCAACTCTTTCTTCCCTTTCGGGACAATACTTAATACAACCCGTTTATCCGGTTGCACATATTTTTTCGCAGCAGCACGGATGCTTTCTTTATCTGCGGAAAGATACCTATCTAAATCTTTGTTAATAAAACCGGGATCGTCAAGAAAAACATTATACTCATTCAAACGGTCGGTCACTCCAAAGAACCCTCCGACCTTCTGCAGCGAATAGGTGAAAGATGACTTCTGTGCATTTCTTATACGTTCATATTCCCGGTCTGTGAGTCCGTCTCGTATAAATGTATTTATCTCCTCATCGATAGCCCGTTGAATTTCATCAAGCGTATTACCGGGCCGGGCAGTAGCGACTACAATAGCCAGACTACCAATTTCACGCGATAGATGAAAAAAAGATACATCCTGCGCAATTTGTTTTTCGTAGACAAGCGAGCGGTACAAGCGTGAATTTTTTCCCCGGGCAAGAGCATCCACGACCAGATCTACCTCTGCATCACCTTTTCCGTATAAGTAAGAAGTATGCCACGCAGTGTATAATCTCGGAAGCTGGACATTATCCTCGTGTATTACATACTTAGCATCGTCGAGATCAGGTATGCGCGGCACAAGTTTACCGACCGGCGGTCCCGATGAAATATCGCCGAAATACTGTTCGACAAGGTTCTTGGCTTCATCAACAGTGATATCACCGCCGATACATAAACTTGCATTGTTCGGCCCGTAATATCGTTTAAAGAACGATTTAACATCCTCGAGCGATGCATTGCTGATATCTTCCATGCTGCCTATGGTTGTCCAGCTATATGGATGATCTTCAGGATACAGGTGTTTCGATAATATTTCAAAAGCAAGACCGTAGGGACGGTTATCATAATTCTGACGGCGCTCGTTTTTAACAACGTCGATCTGGGTATCGAGTTTTTTTTGCGTCATGGCTGAAAGCAGCCATCCCATCCGGTCTGATTCGAGCCAGAGAATATGTGCGAGATAATTTTTCGGAACGGTCGCCCAATAGTTTGTGCGGTCGGTTGTGGTCGAACCATTGAGCGTTCCGCCTGCATCTTCAATAATTTTGAAGTGGAGGCCCGCGCCGGCGTTTTGCGATCCCTGGAACATCATATGCTCGAATAGATGCGCAAAGCCCGATTTGCCGGGCACCTCACGAGCTGAACCAACGTGGTACCACAAATTCACTGCAACGACCGGCAATGTCCGGTCGATGTGTAAAATAACATCGAGGCCGTTATCAAGTTTGTATTTCTCAAATGTAACTGAACCGTTTAAAGACATAGACACCTAAATTATAATTAATGAACTTCCTTCTCTATTGCCTTTTGAACAAATTGATTTAATGATATACCTTGCATGGCTGCTTTTGTTGCAGCTTTTTTGTGTAATTCCGGTGTAAGGCGTACATTGAAACTACCCTTAAATGATTTATGAGGGGTTTTCCCGCTTTCCTTACATATAACAAGATAATCCTCCACCGCTTCTCGAAAGGCACGTTTCAATTCCGTCACGCTTTTACCTTCATACGTTATCACATCAGGTATCCCTTCAATTTTCCCGTGAAATATTTCATCTTCAGCACTGAAGTGAACTGATCCAATAAAGTGTTTGTATGTTATTACATCCTTCAAGTAATATCCCCTTTTTCTTTCAGACTCTCTATCACATATTCTATTTGATACCTTTTGAGCGTTTTTCTCGGATGTGGTTTATGTAAGCGTATAATATGCATACTTTTTTCATTCACAAAAGCGACTCTCGATCCGGAGGTTTTTCCCTTTTTAAGTTCCTCATACCCAAACAATTTGAGCAGTGTTCGTAATTCATCATACGAAAAATCCTTCGGTTTGCCAAGTAACCGCTTGATTAATTTCTCTTTCCTGCTCATAGAAAAGGTAATAATTGCAAAGGTTAATTGCAACTAATATTCAGTTGCAATTAACTATCTTGGTTAATAAGTATATCGGGTAAGTTATAGTCGCTGCATAAATATACACACAAATGCATCAAATGACAAAATTTCACGGTATTTTTGACAAATAATTACATTCTCTTCTTCAGTTCCTGAAGTACATCATCAAAAGCAATATCTTTCGCGGCAAGGAGAACGAGCAGATGATAGAGAAGATCGGCGGCTTCCTCGCCGATGCGCTGCGGATTTTCCTGTAACGATGCAACGACCGTTTCGACCGCCTCTTCACCCACCTTCTGTGCTATGGCGGGGATACCATTTTTCAAGAGGGTTGCAGTATACGAATTCTCCGGCATTGCT
Organism: Bacteroidota bacterium; assembly: GCA_007128495.1. Taxonomy (GTDB): domain Bacteria; phylum Bacteroidota; class Ignavibacteria; order T3Sed10-11; family T3Sed10-11; genus T3Sed10-11. The sequence continues at coordinate 476 of SKXH01000104.1, read as the reverse complement.
GATTTTCGCTGAAGGATAGTTGAGTAAAGCCGGGTAAGTACATTGTTATTTTCGCGCGATGCATCTTCACCAAAACACGTATGCTTGCCGGTATGACAGACAGGTCCTGCAGGTCGTGCTTTTATGAGCAATGCATCATTATCGCAATCTGTTTGAATTGAAATGAGATCGAGCATGTTGCCGGATGTTTCACCCTTTTGCCAGATCGATTGCCGGGTCCGGCTCCAGAAGGTTACTTTCTTTTCCTGTAGTGTTCTTTCATACGCTTCGCGATTCATAAAACCGAGCATAAGCACTTGTCCGGAACCCACATCCTGAACAATCGCAGGAACAAGTCCATTGAGTTTATCAAAATCAATTGTATCGGTCATAGACGTACCGGTACTCCATTCTCGTGTAAGTAATTTTTTATATCGGCAAGCGTTACTTCCTGGTAATGAAATATACTTGCCGCCAGAACCGCATCGGCATTGCCT
>SKXH01000287.1 GCA_007128495.1 Bacteroidota bacterium | reverse complement strand
TTCACTTTTCACTTTTCACTTCCCCATTTTACCACGCAGCCATCCCCAGAGTATACCGACATACTCATGGAAGGCAGTATGGGATATGTTGAGATATTCCGGACTCCAGATAAAGTGTTTGAATCCAATAGATATACTGCGGTATAATGCGTGATCGCTGGGTGCGGGGATCACCTCGATGTTTTGTCCCCGGAATAATGCGACGGATCTCGGCATATGCCACGCGGATGTAACCAAAATAACCGGGCCGTCTACTGCATACTCACGCACGGCCCGCGCTTCATCTGCTGTATTTCTATTACCGGGAAGCAATACAACATTCGATGTATCGGCATCGAGTGCAATCATATTCTCGAGCATCAATCCGGCTGTACTTGATCCTTCGATTTCAAATCCCCCCAGTAATATCAGCATAGCGTTGTCCATTAAATTTCGAATCCGTATACCCTCTGCAAGTCGTCTCGTAGAGGAAGGCGTTAACCGGGCGGTAACCGGTAGCGAGGTATCATAATTAATTCCTCCACCGAGCACGGCAATATACTGCGCGGAAACAGTTTCCGGATCGATCAACGGTTCATATTTCCGTTCGAGGGGAGTCATTAAAAGATACGCTCCCGGATACGAAGAAAACCACAACAGGAGCGCGGCGGCACCTATAAGTAATCCGTTCCCCAACGTACGGCGGTTCAATACCGTTCGAACTAAAATCCCGGCAATGGCGAGTAGAACGCAAAACGAAAACGGTAGAATGATAAAAGATAATAATATTCTCATATTACTCTTATTATAACAAACGAACTTTTTAATAGCAAAATGATTTCATGAAATATTAATATGATACGGGCTATGGAAAATTTTACTTGCCTTGCACATTTACGTTTTTTTCACGGTGGCACGCCCGTACTGTGATAAAAGAGGTCGCCTTTTCAACATCTTTTGTGTGATATATCAGTATGTTTGTATCGACGATATATTTAGTTTCCAATATTACGTTCCCATTCAGTACGTAAATTCGATGATTCTTTATCCGGATTTATATTTTTATAAATTCCCGATGAATTACGAATTACTGCCTCTACATCAGTTTTTTGAACGGGTTCTTCCTCGACTGAATAAATCAACTTTACTTTAATCACACCATGTGGTAATTTTTTATCAATATATTTAATTTTACCATTCTCTATTATTGCTTCCGCAACTTTTTCCTTCATCATATGATTATCACGTTGTTTTATGATTGATTGTGTTCCGGATGCATTACACATGATTGCATGCCGGAAGCTGTGTAATCCGGGATACCGTCCCGAAACGTGGATCAAGCGAAAACTTTTCATTGTAACATTCTGCTGTATCCTCGTTCCGGCTCGGCGAGCCGGATTACACTGTATACTATTTACTACAAGTGCGCGAGCTCCCTGCCCTCAACCTTCCCGTAGTCGAATGAAAGCGTGATGCTTGATAATTTCGTATAAAAAAGGTATCATTTGATCATGGAATTTGAGTGGGATACTAATAAAAGCAATGCTAACAAGGAAAAACACGGTATTGATTTCGAGACAGCGAAATATTTATGGTTAGATAAAAACCGAATAGAAATACAAGCTCCGTATCCGGTGGAAAACCGATATATCGTAATCGGAAAACACCGTAACAAATTATGGACAGCAATATATACGATGCGGGGAAAATTAATTCGAATCATATCAGTGAGACGTTCAAGGAAGAAGGAGGAAAAACTTTATGACAAAGGAAAACTTAGCTAAGAATACAAAAGAATTTGACCGACGTTTCGATTCAGGTGAAGATATACTTGATCTCATCGATTTGTCCACCGCTAAAATAATACGTCGTGGAGAAAAAGTACGATTAACAATTGAGATTGATGAATCATTGTTTAATGATATAGACGATATACGTAAACAAACCGGAGTTGATCGCAACGATTTAATACAATCATGGCTTCATGAGAAAATAAAAGAGAAAAAGCCTATATAATATAAAATCAATTTTCTAAATATTACCTATAGCAAAGTTGGACTGGAAATTTCCGGTCGGCGCCGGGTCTCTGGAAATCTCCGGAGACCCTTCGCATTTTATGGGAATATTTTCGTATTACGGAACTAATAATATAATAAGGTTATCAAAATTAGTGGATTATATTTGTACATATTCATCATTCCTCAAGCAATAAATTATATTTTAAGATAATTGATCTTACCTGCTTCAGCTGGTATTGGAGTAATCTTTTCATTGTAACATTCTGCTATATCCTCGTTCCGGCTCGGCGAGCCGGATTACATTACTTACTACGAACTTTCTGCTATTTGTTAATTATTGAGTAAGGACGTTACCCCGACTAACAATTTATTTGCAGCGCAAATATCTAAGTCTACTGCACAATTTGTTTGTAGTACAAAATTCCTTGCTAATGTCGGGGTAACGTCCCTACAGACGATTCTGATGTTTCCTCAATGGAAATGGTTTCGGCGGGTAAACCTGCGTTACATAACGCGAAATCTTTTCATTGTAACATTTTGCTGTATCCTCGTTCCGGCTCGGCAAGCCGACATACGGGTGTGACGGGCATTCAACTCCGCGAGCCCCCTGCACACGTCCCCGCCCATAGTCTCGCGCTACATTGACAACTAATCACTATTTACTTTTCACTATTCCCTATTCACATTTCCCACCTACGAAAAGGCTTCCGCCAAAACCACCTCCGGCAGGCAAAAAGCACGGCGGACAGGGCGGTGAACAAGTTCAATCTCTGACACCGGGTTCGCCGGGAGTTAAAGTTTCCCAGTATTTGCAATTTATCTTCGTGGAAAGTATCGATAAATATCTTTGCGGTGCAAAAACCGGATCAGTACTATATCATTACTTGAGGTTTCCTCAAGACCGAGTCGATAGTCTCCCACTTTAATCCGGTAAAAAGAATCATACCCTTTTAATTTTCTCAATTGTGGAATATCACCTATAGAACCGGCATTCTTTATTTTTAAGATTATATCCTGTAACTTCGATAATACCTTTTGATCTTTGATTTTATTTACATCACGGTCAAAAGACTTCTCTATAAGGATATTCATTTTTTCGACTTGACCCTGTCGTTAAGTCTATTCATAAATTCGTTGTTATCAACGTACTCCTCTTTCTTTCCCTCTTCCATTGCTCTCCCCATGCCTATATCCTCAATTGCTTCTATAACTGCATCCTCTATCAGATCACTCCTATTCGATAGAACATCCTCGAACACCTCTCGAATTATTTTTTTTAATTCTTCACGATCTGTTGTTATGGTATTCATATATATTCCTATCAATTTGCAAAATTATTATCTATATATAGAAATAATATATGATTTAATTTTAAAATCATCAAATCACTTTTCACTATTTCCCGTTTATCACTCTCACCTCGCACCTATAACCTGTTACCTAAATACCCCTCGTTCAGATGGAAACCACTTTGCAAACACACCTTCCCACACTCCAAGTGGACCCCATCTTGCCTGCGCTTTTACAACTCAAGCTGTATGCCGCCTATCAATGTAATGTGATTCCAGGATTGGTTCTCGCGGGTGGTGGAGGTAAATTCTGCGCCGAGGATGAAGATGAGTTGACGGAATAATTCGCCGGATTTAACAAGTTGACTGGCAATTTAAAATTCGGTCAAAAGGGTCTCTATGAATATTGGGAAGATCCGGCAAATGACATACGGTTGACTCGTCTAAAAGGAGTTTCACTTGCCCTCAAATTCATTGATTAAGTCCCCCGGTAATTGGTCGTTAAAATTTTCCGGGACTGTAAACTCTCCCTCACAGAGACCATACGGTCTCAGTTTGGAAGGATGATATTTCATAATGAACCAAAAAATATAATAGAAACGGCTTCGGCGGGTAAACCTGCGTTACATAACGCGAAAACTTTTCATTGTAACATTCTACTGTATCCTCGTTCCGGCTCAGGCGAGCCGGACTACAGGTCTGCCGGACACTGCTAACTCAGCGGGTCGGCTCAGCGAGCCGGACTACAGGTGTGACGGGCATTCAACACCGCGAGACTCCCTGCACACGCCCCCCGCGCGTAGTCTCGCGCTACATTGACTACTATTCACTATTGGGAAGGAAAATGATCAAAGAATAATTGTCAATGGTGAATTGTCAACGGTCAATGGTCAATTTCCTGCTCACCAAAGTCCCGATGACTTGTCGGTTTATTATGTGAAACGGTGTATCGGGGTAACGTCCTTGCTATCATCTTATTACGAATATTCATCTCATTTTATCCCACTCTGCCGGATCTATCTCCAATTGCTTCAATATGGCTTTTATTGTACCGACTTTTAAATCTTTACCTCCCCAATCTGGTATCACCGTTCCTTTTCCTGAAGCGGAATTTATCCATTTCTTATGAGAACCTTTACCCTTACCTTTTATTTCTTTACAACCAAGTGCCTTTAATATCTTTGCCAATTCTCTATATTTCATGCTTCAACAGGCACTAATGATTCGAACCATAAAGTGACTTCCGAATCCTCAACCAGTCCAACTGGAATCTGCTTGTCCATATCTTTATACAGGTCGATAACTGTACTGAGTGCATCTGAAACAACCGCATGCAAATCCTTGAGATCGTCCACCTCTGTTATTAATTCCGGCAAAAGAGGGCTGGTCACCGTCCAACCACCCTCTTTTTGAGGTTCGAGAATTAATGGCATTTTGAATAATCGCGTCATTCTTTTCTCTCCTAATTATTAATTAATAGTAAAGAGGTGCGTTGATCTTAATATACAATATTTCGTTTGCATCGTCAATAAAGAACGAAATGCAATTGAATAATCAAAACGGCATAATCAATGAGCCGATTTTCTATATCGTCTCCTTTAGCCAATTATATTACCTTTCGTAAAATGAGAAAGCCAGTGAGAGATTGGCCATTTACCATTGGCCATTTACCATTGACAACGTTCAATGGTCAATTTTCTGCACGCGTTTCATTTCCTCTCCGACCTCCACCTACGCCAAGGCTTCCGCCAAAAAGAGTAGCGGACAGGTCGGTGGACAGGCGATGTAATTTATTATTAATTTCATCCGGAGGCTTGAGCCAGAGGCTCATCAGCGGGCTGAGATGCGCCTCTGGCGCAATTGCCTATTGAATATTGTTTTACGTTGGGTTTCGAGTTTTTGTTTTCAGGTTCTCCGCCAAAAAGATGGCAAACAGGCAGGTATCAGGTGACCACGTTGACAATTTACCATTTACCATTTACCATTGACAATTTATAATTAAATGAGAAGGAAAATGGCCAAAGAATAATGGTCAATCCGATAGCTATCGGATCAATGACGAACGCCTGCCTGCCGTCTTTTTGGCGGGTTCAATGGTCAACGCCTGCTCCTGCACTATGATGAGACCGGCATCTATTTCTTCCGTGACGAAGTAGTTAGTAAACTTCATCGTGACCACCAATATCTATCAGAAGAATCTCATTTTTGTTTATGAATTCAAATACAACCCTGCAGTCATATGAGACACTGAACGCCCAGAGCCCTTCAAGTTTTCCGGACAATTTATGAGTTCTTAATCGGGGGTGAAAAGGTTCCTTTGAGAATAATTTCATTGCATCCCAGAACTTCTCTTTAAGTTCTTCATTATTTTTTACTTTCTTTTTATACATCCTTTTAAAACCTTGATCCCAGGTTATTTTAACCACTTTCGAGATCCTTATGCAATTCTTCTACCGAACCTCTTTTCACTAAACCTTTTTTCCTATTAGCCATCGCCTCTTTAGCCCTTTTGGCAATAGCGGTCCTCTTAGATTCAATAAGCTGTTTCTTTATCACATCAACAGCATACTCTTTATCGCCGATAGAAAGTTTCTCAAAATCCTCAATTAGTTTATTGATGGTCACACTACCCATATCTCACACCTCCTCGTATATAGTTTAACAATCGTAATTACTAATGCCCCTCAAACTAAATAAATATACAAATAAGGGGTACAGTGCTCGTTCCAACATATAAATAGAACGCTGCATTGTTCAATAATTTAGTTGGAACGGCACTAATTTGCTATCACATTATATTATAAAGACGAGAATGCTAAATCGCAAACTCCTGAGTATGTCCGGTTGCTTGTTTTCCGCCAAAGGCTTATGCGCCTTTGGTGCGTTGATCTTAATATATAATATTACGCATGCATCGTCAATAATTAACCAAATTGACCGACAAGGTGGAGTATGATACATGGTTCCATACGAAGTCTGAACATCGGAAACTTCGGTTACGCTGCGGCATTATAATCAATAAATCCCATGCTAATACCATCCGACAGCGCTTTTTCGACTTGTTTTTCTACATTCTTTGAAACGTCAAGATCGATTGATTCTTCTCCGCACTGATCGCAGATTAATGCAGGAACATCTTTAACAACTAAGATCCGGTTTGAGCCCATATTAAATGTCAGCACGGTTGTACCTTTTCTTAACTCTGTTTTACAAACAAGGCAATTCATCATATTTTCCTCTTTGTTAACGTTCTATCCCACTTGTCTCTATCCGGATCATATACTGTAACAATTAAGTCCTTAAAGCCCTGATAATTTCTCAATTTAACGTTTCCTCAGAAATTTTCCTTGAAAAAATATGAACCCACTACATACTACCTACTGCATACTACCTACCACCTCCTCCTAACCAACCAATACTTAACCACATTCTTACACCGCTACCACACCAGCTCCTTTACCCACGGCACCGCCCGGTCATGCCACCGCTGCGGATGTATTGTGATCATTGCCTTTTCCGGGAAGCGGCCTTCCTCGATGGCTTTGATCATCTCGTGTGTTGTTCTGAATTTCGGGAAATCGGGGTTCGGGGGTCGGGGGTCGGTTGTCGGCCTGTCTGCCGTTTGTTTGGCGGATTGTCGTTTGCTGACTTCTGACCTCTGACCTCCCACCTACGTCCTCCTTCGTCGGCCTTCGGTGGGCAAGCTGACCTCTGACCTCTGACACCACCTCCCATCACGCGTTCCTTCCCTCAGGTGAACCCCATCTTGCTCTCACCTCTCACCCTTCACATCCCGATATCCCATGCTCCCACCCCTCATATCATCCGGGAGAGGTTCGTCTTCGTCGAGATCAAGGCAACGGAGTGTGGTTTCATCGATTATTTTGTAGCGCAAGCCCGATTCGGGACATGCCATTACCCCGTCTTTATCCGGATTTTTCAGCACATGGCCGTGGCGGCTCATCCATCCTTTATGCCGGGCGGGATTGCCGACCATCAGTGCATAATCGGGGACACTCTTTGTTATTACCGCACCCGCGGCAATAAAACAATACCGTCCGAGCGTGATGCCGCAGAGTATGGTTGCATTTGCGCCGATAGTGGCGCCTCTTCTGAATAATGTTTTCTCATAGAGCGAGTGCCGTTTCACCTGCGACCTCGGATTGGTCACATTGGTGAGCACGCAGCTCGGACCGAAAAATACATCGTCTTCGACTTCACAGCCGGTGTAGACCGATACATTGTTCTGTATCTTTACATTGTTGCCGAGCTTTACGTCGTTGCCGATATTTACATTTTGACCGATGACACAGTTCTTACCGATCTGTGCACCGGATTGAATGTGACTGAAATGCCATATCTTTGTTCCTTCACCGATCGTGCAGGGTGCATCGACCCATGCAGATTCGTGGATGGTGACGCCGGGTAGTTGTTGGATTCTTTTCATAAGTGTTTGATGGCGATAAGTGCCCGTCACTTTCAGGAAATAGGTGACGATAAAACTTCAAATTGTGCTGGCTTTTTCATACTGCAAGTGACGGGCACGTTTTTTGATGTTTTTAAAAATGTATTAATGAAAGATAAGTGCCGCTAACAAATTTTTCTCTAGACTAAAACCCTTCGTCTCCGTGGCAAACCCCTCTCCCCCTGTGTCCCCCTCTCCGCCGGGCGGAGAGGGGGAATCAAAGGGGGTGAGGCGGTACTAAGGAGCGACAACGTCACAGTTCTTGCAAATGTTTCATATCCAATAACCTTATTACCTTAGTAACAAAGCAATTCCCCCCGATTGATCGACCTTATTACCTTATAACCGTTGTTTATAAGGTAATAAGGTTTTATGAATTCTTTGCTTTGGTTTGGG
>SKXH01000101.1 GCA_007128495.1 Bacteroidota bacterium | reverse complement strand
TGTTGCTGCTTATTTCCGTTGTTGAAGCACAGGTGATCCCCGAAAATGAATACGGACTTGAGGTTATCGAAACCATCGATCTCTATCTCGAAACTGTAGAACAGGACAGTTCGAAATTACTGGTAGATTTAGAGGAGTTCATTTCTTCGATAGTACTCGATGTAAAATATGCGACAACCGATAACTTCACCGAACAACAACTCTACCCGTATCCGAGAGCATTTCTACGATATCCTGCCGCGGTTGCTTTGCGGAAGGTACAGGATGAATTGAATGGATCCGGGCTCGGGTTAAAAGTCTGGGATGCCTACCGTCCGTACACCACTACCGTGTTGATGTGGGACTATGTCCGCGATCCCCGCTATGTCGCCGATCCGCGAAACGGATCGCGTCATAACCGCGGTTGTGCCGTCGATGTCACACTGATCGATCTTGAGACCGGTGAAGAACTTCCGATGCCGACACATTACGACGACTTTACAGAACAAGCGCATCTTGATTATGACGATTTATCCGAAGAGGTTTTAGACAACCGGGCATTGCTGATCGATGTGATGCGGCGGCACGGGTTCGAACCGCTCCCCTCCGAATGGTGGCACTTCGATTATAAAGATTGGAGCGAGTTCGAATTGATGGACCTTTCATTTGAGGAGTTGGAGGCATTAACAGGCGTGGAGTGATTATTTCAACAAAGACCTGACAGGTTTGGTAAACCTGTCAGGTCTTATACATTTTTCATCTTTCAAACACAATAACTCCATCCACTACCGTCATTTCCACCTGAACATCTTTAATTTTCACCGGGTCGATCTCAAGTATGTTGTCCGATAATACGACCAGATCGGCGAATTTCCCGACTGTGATCGATCCTTTGCTGTGCTCTTCATAAGCCGAATACGCGCTTGTTAATGTATGTGCTTCGATTGCTTCTTCAATGGTGATCTTTTGTTCAGGGAACCAGCCTGCCGGATGCTCACCGTCGAGAGTGCGTCTTGTGACGGCGGCATAGATTGTAAGTAATGGATCAAGCGGTGCGACGGTCCAGTCGCTGCCGAAGCTCATGATAACGCCTTCATCAAGAAAACTTCTGAACGGATAAGTTGTCCTGCATCGCTCATATCCGATTCGTCCCTCGGCCCATCTGCCATCATCGATAGCGTGATACGGTTGTACCGAAGCGATGACCTCAAGTTGTGAGAAACGTTCAAAATCCTTCGGATGAATGTGTTGTGCGTGTTCTATACGCAATCGTCGATCCCGGGGAGGATTTTCATCAATAATTTTTTCATAAAGATCGAGGATAAGACTATTTGCGCTATCTCCGATCGCGTGAATTACCGGCTGCAGTCCGGTTTTGTCGGCAGCGAGCGCCCATTGTTCGAGCCGGCCGTCTTCCATAACGTCGCTCGGAAGACCATGTGTTGTCGGATCCGATGTATATGGTTCGAAGAAAAGAGCGGTGGAAGAACCGAGCGATCCGTCGGCCATCGCTTTTAACCCGCCCACTTTTATAAACTCATTTCCGAACGGCGCCTCGATGCCGGTGGATGCAAGATATTCCCAGTGTGAAAAGGGAAGAATTGCGTATATCCGGGTTGTTAATTTATTTCTCCTGGCGAGTCCCTGATATGCTCTGAGATCATCAGATGAAGACATATCTTGTATACTTGTTACCCCATGTGTCCGGGCTTTTTCAAGAGCGAGCATCGCAGCATCGACACGCTCTTCCATTGTAGGGGGAGGTATATGTTTTCTGACAAGATCCATCGCAGTATTTCGTAAAATACCGGTTGGTTCGCCGGTTTCCTGATCTCTTACAATTTCTCCGCCGGGCGGATCGGGAGTTTCGCCGGTAATCCCGGCGAGTTCGAGCGTATAGCTGTTTGCCAATCCCATATGTCCGTCGTACCGCCGGACGAACACAGGTGTTTCGGGAGTATACGGGTCGATCAATTCTTTTGTAGGAAGATTCCCGCCGGGGAAATTATCATGATCCCAGGTGCCGCCTGTTATCCATCTTTCGGGATACCGTTCGGCCCACTCTTTAATGAGCCGGGCGAATTCTTCTTCTGTTTGTGCATATCGCAGGTCAATGCTCTGTAATTCGAATCCACCGTCAATAAAGTGTGTATGATTATCGATAAATCCCGGCAATATGAGTTTTCCGCCGGTGTCGATAACCTGTGTGCCGCTGTCGATGTATTCTTCTATCTCATCGTTCATCGTGACCGCAATTATCTTTCCATCGTATACCGCTATCGCTTCGGCAACGGGCTGGTTTTCATCGACGGTCCAGACAGCAGCATTCATAAATACTTTATCGGCAGGTTGAGACATCGTAACCATTGTTATTAGCATTGATAATATCAGAGGGTGGATAAAATATTTCATAGTGTAACCTTTCGGTTGTTCAGTGGTAGTATATCGCGATTACGGGAAAGCAAAACATCGTATTACTATATTATAAAGGAAATATATAGATTACATAGTATAAATTCAAACAAAAAAATGCCAAACACTTGTTTATAAATTTAAAACATCATATACTTAGTATAGTTTGGATCTGCTTTAATTAAGAAGCTCACCGAAGGAGAAAATCAATATGCGCACCTATCTTGTATGTATATTCATAATGATTGCAATTTTTATATATAGCTGTGCACCGCAGCACTATGACTATGATGTTATCATACGTAACGGAACAATATACGACGGAAGCGGAACAGCTCCGTTTACAGCGGATATCGCGGTAAACGACGACACGATCAGTAATATCGGTTCACTCGACGAAGCGAGCGGCAGAATTGAAATAGATGCAGACGGTCTGGCTGTTGCGCCCGGTTTTATCAATATTTTAAGCTGGGCTGCTACGTCGCTCATTGAGGACGGACGTTCGCAGAGTAATATACGGCAGGGAGTAACGCTTGAGGTGTTCGGTGAAGGTATATCGATGGGCCCGCTCAATGAAACTATGAAACGACAACAGGTTGAGAGACAGGGTCGTATTAAATATGATATTGAATGGACGACACTCGGTGAATTTCTTGAGTATCTTACCGATAGGGGCGTATCGTCCAATGTTGCATCGCTTGTCGGTGCAACCACGGTTCGGATTTACGTTCTCGGCTATGAAGACCGGCAGCCAAACGCCGAAGAGTTGGACAAAATGCAGCAACTGGTGCGGGAGGCGATGGAAGAGGGCGCGCTCGGTGTTGGATCGGCGCTGATATACGCTCCGGGTTTTTATGCCGATACCGATGAGTTGATCGCACTTGCTGAAGCGGCCGGAGAGTATGGCGGCATTTTTACATCTCATTTGAGAAGCGAAGGAAACCAGTTCATAGAAGCGGTTGATGAATTTATTACGATAATCCGTGAAGCAGATGTGCATGGACATATTTACCATCTGAAAGCTGCGGGTGAAGATAACTGGCATAAACTCGATACGGTCATCGAAATGATAGAAGATGTACGGGATGAAGGAGTACCGTTAACGGCTGATATGTATACTTATACAGCCGGTGCTACCGGACTTGATGCGGCGATGCCACCCTGGGTACAGGAGGGTGGATATGACCGGTGGGCAGAGCGCTTGAAAGATCCTGAAATACGCGAGCGGGTTAAACGGGAAATGACCGAGCCAACCGATGAATGGGAAAACCTCTATCTCGCTGCCGGTTCCGCCGAAAATGTTCTCTTTCGGGGATTTAGAAATGAAGAATTGCAGCATCTGACCGGTAAAACACTTGCAGAAGTTGCGGAAATGCGAGGGCAGTCTCCGGAAGAAACGGCGATGGATCTGGTTATCGAAGACGGAAGCAGAGTAAGCGTTGTGTATTTCTTTATGTCTGAGGAGAATATCCGAAAAAAAGTTGCGTTGCCGTGGGTAACGTTCGGTTCGGATGCGGGTTCGCTCGCTCCTGAAGGTGTGTTCCTCGAAAGCAATCCTCACCCGCGGGCATACGGTAATTTTGCACGTCTCCTCGGAAAGTATGTGCGCGGTGAAGAAATAATTTCACTCGAGGAGGCGATTCACAGAATGACTTTATTCCCCGCTTCAATACTTTCTCTCGATCGGCGCGGTTCGCTTGAGGAGGGTAATATTGCAGATATTGTCGTATTCGATCCTGAAACGATACAGGATCACGCAGAATATGATGACCCGCATCAGTATGCAACCGGCGTATATCATGTTTTTGTGAACGGAACACAGGTGCTGCGGGATGGTGAACATACCGGAGCTACACCCGGACGTTTCGTTCGAGGACCCGGCTGGCAGCAAGATAGAAATCATTAAGAAGGAGTATACCATGTTTGTACTGATTATGATCCTGTGTTTTATATTTATGTTTTCCGCCTGTGACGATGGCAATTTGTACAGCGATACTTACGATATCTTTATTCACAGCGGTCGTATCGTCGATGGAACGGGTGAGCCGGCATACCCGGCGGATATTCTCATTAAGGATGGTACGATCGTTCATATCGGAGAAGTGAACGTTCCAGAGATACAAGCGGAAAAGATAATCGACGCAGCCGGTAAAGTAGTTGCACCGGGTTTTATCGATGCCCATGCCCACGGGGATCCTTTGAGTACACCTGAGTTCGAAAATTTTCTCGCAATGGGGGTTACAACCATAACACTCGGGCAGGATGGATCGAGTCCGGGAGTTGAGGATATATCCGAATGGATGCAAGAGGTTGATGAAATAAATCCCGGAGTTAACATTGCAACATTTGTCGGTCACGGAACGGTGCGACGGTTGACGGGAGTAGAATATGAAACTGATGTTACTGAAGATGATCTCGATAAAATGGCTCAGCTTGTCGAAAGCGCGATGCAGGCGGGCTGTTTCGGATTATCGACCGGATTGGAATATGAACCCGGTAGTCTTGCTGAAATGGACGAACTTGTAGCAGTGGCAGAACCGGTGGGTAGATACAACGGCCTGGTGATGAGTCATATGCGAAGCGAGGATGATGCTGAAATTGAAGATGCAGTCGGCGAGCTGATAATGCAGGGTATGCAAGCCGATTGTCCGGTTCAGGTATCGCATATAAAAATTGTCTACGCCAATGATGCAGCTCGAGCGGAGGATGTGCTTGCGAAGATGGAACGTGCGCGCGAGGAAGGATTGCAAATTACTGCCGATCTTTATCCCTACACTGCGAGCTATACGGGCATCGGTATTGTGTTTCCCGACTGGGCAAAGCCGCCGCATGATTATGATGAAGTTGTCGAAACACGAAGAGATGAGCTGGCTGAGTATCTGCGCAATCGTGTCGCACTACGCAACGGTCCCGAAGCAACTCTGTTCGGTACGGAGCCGTGGTCGGGTATGACGTTGGCTGAAGTTGCCGAAGAGCTCGGAAAACCATTTGAGGATGTCCTCATAGACGATATCGGTCTCCGCGGAGCAAGCGCTGCATACTTTGTGATGAACGAGGACGTTATGGAACGGTTTCTGATCGATCCGTATGTGATGATCTGTTCAGATGGAAGTCCGACGATGCGCCATCCCCGCGGATATGGAACATTTGCACGCATAATTAGAAAATATGTAAATGAAAGGGAATTGCTTACCCTTGAGGAAGCCGTGCACAAAATGACCGGTTTAACGGCGGCGACCGTCGGGTTCGATGCACTCGATACGCCGAGGGGATTGTTGCAACCTCACTATGCTGCAGATATCATTGTATTTCATCCCGATAATGTACGGGATACGGCAACATATGAGGAACCCCACCAATTAGCGGAAGGATTCGACTATGTTATCGTTAATGGAGTGACGGCAATAGATGATGGAGCGTTCACCCGGGAAAGATCGGGTAGGATGATAAGAAAATAATCAATAAACAATAATAAATAAACATTCCACATGGATTACGGCTGGCTTTCTATTATTCCACCTCTTCTGGCGATCGTACTTGCAATTGCGACGCGCCAGGTTTATATATCATTGTTTCTCGGAATTCTTGCCGGATGGGTAATACTCTCCGATTGGAAATTTTTTTCCGGTCTTGCGAACAGTATCGAAGCGCTTGTGAGAGTATTTCAGGACCCCGGTAACACACGGGTCATTATATTCTGTGCCCTTATCGGAGCATTGATAACATTAACGCAGCGGAGCGGCGGTGTGAACGGGTTTGTTGATTGGGTACACAAAAGAAATCTCGCCCGTACCCCGCGGGGTGCTGCAAGTTTATCGGGCATTATCGGATTTTTAATTTTTATTGAATCGAGTATTTGTGCTTTGGTAGCCGGCTCGGTCTCGCGGCCGTTATTTGAACGGCTCCGGATATCGAGAGAGAAACTCGCTTATATTCTCGATTCAACATCGGCGCCCAAATGCGTTCTTATTCCGCTCAATGCGTGGGGAGCTTATGTGATCGGTTTGCTTGAACTGGAAGATATGGAAAATCCGGTTCAAATTTTTATTGAAAGCATCCCGTTAAATTTCTATGCTATCTTCGTTATTATCATGGTTACGTTTATAATACTTACATTCAAAGATTTCGGGCCGATGAAAAAAGCCGAACATCGGGCAGGCACAACAGGCAAGACCATTGCCGACAATGCAATTCCCATGGTCTCCGATGAAATTACCTCGATAGAAGCAAAGAGCGGAATATCGTATCGACCCGTTAATATGCTTTTACCCGTTCTTACCATGATCTTTATGATGCCGCTCGGTTTGTATATTACCGGCGATGGTAATATTATGGCAGGGGTCGGATCGACGTCGGTATTATGGTCGGTGCTTGCGGCAATTGTGGTTGCCGGAGTTCTGCCGGTTACGCAAAAGATATTCAGTATCAGAGAAGTTTTCGATCTATCGTTGAAAGGTATCGGTGGATTGATACCGCTCGCAATTGTTATGACACTGGCGTTTGCTATCGGCGATACAAGCAGGGAATTAGGTACGGGGCAGTATGTTGCATCCATTGCCGATGATTTTCTCGACCCGGCTTATATTGCAGCGATAATCTTTATCACATCGGCTTTTATCGCATTCTCGACCGGCACAAGCTGGGGAGTATTTGCGATAATGGTACCAATAGCTGTTCCCACTGCACTCATAATGGATGTGAGTGTGCCGCTTAGTCTTGCTGCAGTTTTGGGCGGCGGTGTTTTTGGCGATCACGTTTCGCCGATATCGGATACCACATTGGTCTCATCAATGGCAGCGGCGAGCGACCACATCGATCATGTCCGCACACAGTTACCCTATGCACTGGTAGCTGCATTAGCAGCTACTGTGTTTTATGTGATATTCGGTATGATATTGCATTAAAATTTAAGAAGGAGATACAACAAAAGCCCCTATGGAACTCATAGGGGCTTTGTTGTTAAACGAAAGAAGGAGCAGATACCGTGGAGTTTATTAGTTTGGTATATTGGGATTATTGAATCTCTCACTGTCCGGCAATGGCAGACACTTCATATCCCCATATGAGCCGCCTTTCGGATATGGTGTGCCCGGCTCGGGAATGAGGTCTAAGTTGTACCGTGTAATATCATACAGATGATGGGATTCAAGGAATAACTCCCGCTGCCGTTCCTCGACAACCTGCCACATAATCTCATCGGCATCATTGCTGTTGAATTCAGGCAGATCGTGTTCTGCGCGCAGCGCATTGATCATATTAACTGCCGTTTGTCCACCTTCTACTTCGGCGATAATTAAATATGCTTCGCGCCACGATGCAAGTGTGAATTCGGCAGAATCGGTCGGATATTTATCAGTTGAGTAGATGTTGGTTTCGGAATCGAATCCCAAACGTTCTTCATCGATTACTACTACCCGCGGATCCGGTTCTCCCTCTACCGTTAGATCATGATAAAGTGGCGCAACTGCTATGAATCCCTGCCGGAATTGAGAAGCGACTCTATTGTGCCGTCGCGCCGGATCGTCTTCTGCCTGGACTACTTTGGTAAATCCCTGTGGCACAAGCTGAGCATCTGCTAACGCGCCAGCCGTATCGCCGAGATTGAGCCGCGTACGGGCACGACCCACCAGCGCCATATTTTCGATCTCGCTGTTACCAATTGCCCGGGCAGTTTCTATCGCCACTGAAAACTTGTCTTCTGCCATTTGAAATACCTGGCTCTTTTCAAGTTCTTCACTGAGATCGATAGCCACAGTGCAAAACCCTTC
>SKXH01000203.1 GCA_007128495.1 Bacteroidota bacterium | reverse complement strand
GGGAAAACAAGATACCCTTCATCTTCGATATATGTTTCCATATATGGAATAAACGTTTCGTTCAACCACGATGCCGTTTCACTGTATATGTTCTGATGTGTTTCGAGAATATAGGTAATGGTGTACTGATAGTCTGCACCATTGGTCGAGTGTGTATCGATTATAAAGTCGGGATTCCACGTGTTGATAAGTTGCAGCATCGCCTGCATTTCAGGGGTATCGGCTTTCATCCAATCGCGGTTGAGATTATAATTTTGCGCAGTCGTGCGCCAGCCCTTCTCTTTCGGACCGTTTTGGTTGATACGGTTATACGGACCGAACCGCTCATGCCCGTCGACACTGAAAATCGGCACAACCAATATATCCACATTATCGAGCAGATGTTGCTGTTCTTGAGTAATCAATATTTCGCGAAGGAGCAGCATCGATGCATCCTTCCCGCCGATCTCGCCGGCGTGAATGCCATTGATTATTAAGATCAGCGGCCGTGTCCGCTCTTGTAATTTCACCGGTTCAAAGTTTTTATTCTGTGAGATTGCCACACAATACAGATCACGTCCCTGAGGTGATATTCCGAATGAGAACATCTTTGCATACTCCGATGAATCGCTCAGCATTCGAAAGTATTTTATCGACTCATCATAACGGGGTGTCTCGAGGTAATCCGCTCGCTCAAAATGGGTACGCCAGTGATCGGGTACTGCTGACTGTGAGTGTACCGCATGTGGTGTAAAAAATATCAATACAAAAAATATAAATATCATAAACAACCTTTCATTACAAATTTGCATTTAAGGTAAATAAATTACTAAATTTAGGCACCACATTCCATAATACACACAGATTATCATTCAGGAGAAATAGTATGCGAACACTTCATTACGCAGTCAAACCGGTTATCATCTGTATCATCTCTATTCAATGTATACTGATTGCTGAAGAGGGAGAGGAAACCGAGTACGGCTGGGAGAATCAGGTTGTCGGCAGCTTTAATTTGACGCAGGCCCAATTTGATAACTGGACGCAGGGAGGCGAGAATACTCTTGCTTGGCAGTTGAATGTTAATTCATCGTTCGCATACGAACAGGAAGATTTTAGCTGGACTAATACGGGAAAAGTTTCATACGGACAAACAAAAATCGGCGACCTTTCATCACGCAAATCAGCGGATGAAATTCGCATCGAGTCGGTATACCTCCGAAAACTTGGTGATTACGTTAATCCGTATGTTTCAGCCCTTCTCCAAACACAATTAACAAAGGGGTATCAGTACGTTGAAGATGAACGATTCCCGATATCAAATTTATTCGATCCCGGATATATCACTCTGAGCGCCGGAGTTGGATATGAACCCGTTCCGTACCTTAAAACACGCCTCGGTGCCGCTACCAAAACAACAATCACACGTGAATATGCCGTGGGTTTAACCGACGATCCCGAATCAGACAGGATAGAAAAGATCGATACGGAATTCGGTGCACTTTCAGTTACCGAATTACGAAAACCGCTCGCAGAAAATATATTGCTCACTTCGACTCTCGAACTCTTCTCAAATTTAGAAAGTTTCGAACAGGTTGACGTCCGGTGGGATACTATCATTTCTGCAAAGGTAACACGATACATCGATGTCAGCTTGAACATAGAATTATTATATGACAGCGACATTTCACCGAAGCGTCAATTGAAACAATTGCTTGCGATGGGACTTAGCTATTCGTTTTTATGATCGAGCAAAACGATGTTGTATTGTAATAACCCAGGATGCACCCAAGTAATAAAGAGGGTACAGCAATGAGATTATAGTCCACACGTACGCGTCCACAACGCCGGAAATAATGGCAAGGATCATCAGCCCCCAAATTCCGCCGAGAAATATCGATAGTTTAGATAATGGTCCCGGTATTGAAGGATGAAGATACTTTGCGGGAATAAAGGTAAGCAGTGAAAAGAGTACGATTATTGTAATAGTAAACCATGGAACCGGCTGAAGAAAGAAAAGATAAAAAGCGATCACATTCCAGTATGAGGGAAAACCAAGAAAGTAGCCGTCATCGGTTTTTACGTTCGTTTGTGAAAAGCCATACGCGCTTGCCAGCAGCGGAAGAAACAATATCCACGAATAATCGCCGGGGACAATACCGGCGCGCCAGATAAATAAGAGCGGAATTGTCGTAAAGGTATGGAAATCTATTATATCGTCAAGCCGCCGACCGTCGAATCCCGGCAGTACTTCTTTCACACCCACCCGCCGTGCAAAGTAACCGTCGCTTGCATCGATCACTATTGCAAGAAACATCAACAGGATCACAAGGCGGAGATTTTCTTCACCGCCGTATACTATGAGCACAACACTGAATGCAGCGGCAATCAACCCGAGGGAAGTATAGAAATGGACAAGCCAGGCAGTTATCTTTTTGATGAACATTGAGGTTATAATTTACAATCTTGTTGTACCTTTAGCAAATTAAATCGCAAAGAATATCACTTATAAAAATGAAAATCCGGTCTCTTACCGTGCCCCGTGAAAGCTGGGAAGAACAACTTGCAATAATTATGTCTACCTTCTCATTACCGGCTGAATTGAAACTTACCATTTGCCCTGAATGTGGAGCAGAACTTGAACACATTAATAAAGAGGATATTCAGGATCGTATCCCTTATCGAACATACGAAAACATTAAAACGGTTACACATTGTAAAAGCTGTGAAAAAATATTCTGGATTGGGTCGCACATTGAACGAATGAAAAAACAATTGCAGCGGATTCAGAAAACTAAATTATAGGGGGTTTTCAAGGCCTACTATAAACCACTACAAACTCCCCTCAGTACACGTCGTATCGAACCCTCCGCGTGGATTGTATTTTGTTGTGACACGTAGCCGTGACGTTTCAAGCACCGATTTGAGATCATCATAAATTCGCTTCGTCGCTTCTTCCTGATAGATACCGACATTCCGGAAACTTATCATATAATACTTCAGCGACTTCAGCTCGATACACTTTCCCCCTTCGGGGTAGTACTCGATCTTCACATACGAATAATCCGGCAGACCGCTGAACGGACATACTGCTGAGAATTCGTTTGTCTCGGTAACGATGTATTGTCCGGGTGAATCGAACTCGAATGTCTCAAGATAATCCGGGCGAATGTCTTCCTGGCCGGCAAAATCAAAAACTTTTCCTTCAGGTACGGGCATACTTATTTTCTCACTTCCGTTTGTTCATATATAGTAGGGTCGAAGCCATCAAGCGCTTCTTTACGTTCGATGCAAGTGCCGCACCGGCCGCAGTGGCTTTCGCCCCCTTTATAACAACTCCACGTCAACGAAAAATCCACACCGGCTTCTTTGCCGAGGAGCGCAACATCCCGCTTGTTCATCGATAAAAAGGGAGACTCCAATTGTACATTTATATACGTTCCATGATGCATTGCCTCACCCATCGCCTTAATAAAGTCGCCGCGGCAATCGGGATATATGGGATGATCGCCGGTATGATTCGCTATAAGCACTGATTTAAGTTTTCTGCTTTCGGCAAGTCCACATGCAATTGAAAGCATAATACCGTTTCGAAACGGTACCACCGTTTGCTTCATCACCGGATCGGTGTAATGACCTTCGGGTATATCGCCGCCTGTTTTCAGAAGATGACTGGAGAAATATTTTCCCACAAAATCAATACGCACGACGAGGTGTTCTATGTTCAGTTTCTCTGTATTCAGGCGTGCATATTCGATCTCCCGTTCATTATGCTTTGAATCGTAATCAAACGATACCGCGAGCGTTATGTCACCGGCATACCGGTAAAGCAATACCGTCGAATCCATCCCTCCCGAATATACAATTAACTTGCTCATAACACTTTCAGGAATTTATGCATCTGCAATGATAATCTCCATTGGGGATTTTCGAGGCAGAGCTTGATACAGTGATTTATATTTTCCCAGTCGGGTTTATCGCCGTTAAAGATTGGTGAAATGTAATAATATCGTGCTTTGACTGACGGACGCGGTACATCCGGTTGTCCTTTATGCCGTGTATAGCGAAGCTCGGTTACGCCGTCGGGAAAATTCTTTTTGATAACGTGCTCGGCAACTTTCGGTGAAACGGTGATCCAATCGAGACCACCGGGAAGTTTATGGTTCCCGTTGGTTTCGATGGCTTGCTTATATCCTTTTTCTTTGAAGAATTGTATTATCCCGTCGTTTAATTGCAAAGCCGGCTCGCCGCCCGTCCATACAATCCAATTGCAAGCATATTGTGAAATCGATTGGTGAACATCCTCGAGTGACATTTCTTTCCCCGACTCGAATTCCGTATCACAGTAACTGCACGAGAGGTCGCATTCTGCCAGGCGAATAAAGATCGACGGTTCGCCGGCACGTCCTCCCTCTCCCTGGATCGAGTAAAATATTTCATTCACCTTCATAGCGACACAAACTTGTACATGTTTCGTGAACGGTTACCGCTGCAATGCCGGGTAATTCGGGTTTCAATTTATCATATACCCATCGGGCGATGAATTCCGTCGTCGGACTATCGGTTTTCAGAGTATCGTTTAAATGATAGTGATCAAGATAGTTTTCTAATAACGGCTTCACCGCTTTACTGATATCGTAGAAATCCATCACCATGTTTTTCTGCGGACCATCGGCTTGCAGACTGTCTGCCTGTATTTCTACGCTCATATTCCAGCTATGTCCGTGCAGGCGTTTGCACTTGCCGTCGTGGTGATGTAGCTGGTGCGATGCTTCGAATCTGAATGATTTTTCGAGTTTGAACATAAATATTAAACAAAGACAAAACTATTAAAAAATATTATTCTTTTTATCATACCGGTTATACAAATTACCCACAGGACCGCTTGCTTGTTTCCTGTCTTGACGCATGCTCGAAAAATAATTCCACCGCTTCCTGCAAATTTGAACGGGCTTCTTCAACAGTATCACCCTGACTTGCAATATCAAGTTCGGGACATAACGATGTAAATCCGTCACCTTCCCGTTCAATTAATACAGTCAGGTGAATTTTTTTCGCTCATAACGTCCTCAATAAGTATTTTTCATTAATGGTTGAAAAATTATCATTAATATATGGACAACTATTTAAACTATTAATATATATAATTTAACAAACTATTCAAAAAAGATGGTCCAGGGTACTTGATGTTCACCGGTTTATTACGCAAATTCATCATAATGAAATCCTGTCACGAATTCCTGCAGACCATATTACCCGAACTCGGCTACCGCTGGGCCGGATTCCGGAAAGTCCGTCGCCAGGTATGCCGCCGAATACATCAACGTATGCAGGAACTCGGTATCGCAAGCTACCGTGATTACCTCTATTATATAGCACAGAACCCGGGCGAACGCGCTATTCTCGACCGGTCACTCGACATCACCATTACGAGATTCTGGCGTGATAAAGGTGTTTATGCACTCCTTGAAAAAACCGTATTTCCCGATCTCATCCAACAAGTCCTGCAGGAAAAACGTACTAAACTCCGGTGCTGGAGTGCCGGTTGCTGTAACGGCGAAGAACCCTATTCATTGCAATTGCTCTGGCACATACGGCTATCTCCGGAGGATCTTAACCTTGAAATAATCGCCACCGACTGGAATCAAGCCGTCCTCGATCGTGCCCAAAGGGGATGTTTCCCCGAAGGTGTACTGAAAGACCTCCCGGCTGATCTGCTTGAAAAGGGCTTTGAGCGGAAGGATGCAGCGCACGTAATAAAGGATCAATTCAAACACAATATACATTTTCTCCGGCAGGATATCCGCGAAGAAATGCCCGGCGGACAGTTCGATATCATATTGTGCAGGAATTTTATTCTGACCTATTTTGATAGAGAGATCTCCGTACCGCTATTGAACAAATTTTTATCGCTGATTCGAAAAGGCGGTTATTTCATAATAGGATCGACAGAAACTATCCCCCCGGCGTTCGATAAACTCAAACAGATTAAAAAAGGTGAACCGGTGTATCGGCTTTATGAGGAGTGAGAGTTCAATCCGATTCCTGTTATACTAATGAGATTATCCTCAATCTCAACTTTACTCCCCAGGTATTCTTCAACGAGCCAGAGATTCGTTTCAACATGATCGGTCATAAAGGGAATACGGAATTCTGTTATCCCATCGGCCAGTGCCGCATACAAAATAATCTGATCGGCAAGGTACCGGTCGACGGTCGCGCCCGATTCAATATCCTCGATAAACGAACGCGCAACAAACCGTCCGATCGCCTCCGATCTGCGTCCCGGTGCACCGGCACGATCTGCGCCGAGGATGCAGTGTGTTGAAGTTCTTGCAAACACAGCAAGAGCTGCACCCGGCTGCAATGCTGTGTTCTCATATTCCTCACCGATATTTACATTGAATCCTTTTTTCGATAAAACTTTGCGGCAAACATCAGCCATCCTGCCGCTCACCTCACGGTCTTTGAGATGAGAGGAAAATGCAAAGCCATCTATTGTTTCTATTCTGCCCTGGTCGGTCAGAGTTAATGGTTGAAGTGATTTCTTAACAGGATCGATTTCGATCTCCAGTATTCCGCCTCCCTCAGGTACATATCCCGGTCGTATCATATTTACGCGCATCGTCACTCCCATCTTCCACAGAACCGGACCGAGTACTTGTTGCATATGAAAAAAAGATGGAGCGAAGTCCTGAAAGAGTCCGCCCGTAATTTTCCCTACAATCTTATCACGGGTTATTAAGGCAAGAGGAAGAACGGTCATAACCAACATTGTTGTCGAACCTGCAGTGCCGATATCCCACTCAAAGGTGCCACCGGACATTTTGTTTTCGGGTGTAAAAATAAATTCATCGGCACCGACTTCACCTCCTTCAATACTTCCGCCGGTGAGTTCGGCAACGGCGCGTATTGCGGCAAGGTGCTGCGGCCTGAGGCCGGGTTTCTTTCGCTGCGCCCGGACATTGATTACCTTTACTTTTCGGTTGAGAAGTGCACCGATCGCAACGGCATAGCGGACGATGGTACCGCTGCCTGATTTTTGAGAACCGTCGACTATAAGCATACTATATATATATAACATATTCGTAATTATGCAAGCTACGGTTTATTCAATTGATTTTCGCTGAACAGGTAGTTATATTGGGTTTACAATTTGTAACTTACGCTTTGAGGACAATGAAAAAACTTACCCCTGAATCGTTTTACTCCGATTATCATCAATTACTCAAGAAAACATCGGTATTCGGTTCACTTCATGAAACAACATTACAATATTTCATCTATAACCAGCCCATCTATCAACTCAAACCGGGCGACACGTTAGATCCCAGAAACGATTCCGACTCTCTCAGGATTGTCATTGTCGGCCAAATTGCAATTCGAACCCCAGGTGAAGCAACTCTAGATGAACAGATCGGTAAGATTGAATCGGGTGAGTTCGTTGAATTAAACGAAGACGTCCTCGGTGTAAATAAAAATATCACCCTCGAAGCAGTAGAGAATACCGTCATCATGGAGTTTACGCAGGACAATCTATCGCTGCTCATGAAAAAACAACCGAGACGGGCACACGAGGTTACGCTTCTATTGCAGAATCGGGTCAGGCAACGGCAGCTTGTTTCGACGATACGCGAGATCCTTAAGATCGACGAACATACATTGCAGGAAAAAATCGGAAAACACATTACGTGGGTTCATCTGCGGTCGGGAAATACACTTTTTCAACAAAACGACCCGAGCGACGGGTTGTATATCCTCATTAACGGCCGGCTTAATGTTTTTATCCGGGAGAATGACAAGGAAGAAAAACTGGTCGGTGAGGTCGTACCCGGAGAGTCGGTCGGTGAAATGGGATTCTTTACCCGTGAACCTCGAACGGCAACCGTCCGCGCACTTCGTGACAGCGTCGTGATAAAATTCACAAAAGAATCGTTTGAGAAGATCATCAAACAGCATCCCGAATTTTCAACTCATATCATAAATACTTTGATAGACCGTTTACGCAAAGTTCAGCATATCACCGTTTCTGCAACATCATCAACAAATATTTGTATCATTGCATCAAACAAAAACGTGCCGTTACACGCCTTTATCAACGGTCTTGAAAAAGCATTATCGAACGATGGTCCGGTTCTCTGCCTAACCGACGAACGTCTGGAGCAGCTCACCGGTATTCCCGACGCCGCACAGGT
>SKXH01000069.1 GCA_007128495.1 Bacteroidota bacterium | reverse complement strand
TCCGCCAGATTCATTACTAAAATGAACATGGCAATAGTGCATACTTGAATTGATTTTATTTTATGTATCAAGGATGTCAGCGGATGATTTTTCATAACTGCTCCTTCCATTGAAAACTGAAATATGTTATTCGACAAATAAATCGATGGTTATCACCCCGCATGGATAATGTACGTCTTATTTTATAAAGATAAACATAGATATGGCCTGCAGGAATATAGACATTGCCTCCAACATCCGCTGAAATATCACGTTCACCCCGCTCTGCAATAAGTTGAATGTTCATGGCTGCTTCGGCATTTTAGGTAAGAAAATATAGTACATTAATGGCTTGGTATTAAATACTAAAATAATGTATTGATGTCCAGTTTAAAATGCTCGGCAAATATTAACAAAACTAAGGACAATATTAACATGCGAGAGAAAAGAGGCAGGAACTGGGGGAAATAATAAAAATGCGGATTTTGAAGATTTTTATCCCCTTTTGTGTGGCTCGAAAAATTTAGTAATATAGAGCCATTTATTCATTTTTTTAGCTTGAGACTATCTATTTTCTGCAGGCAAGAACTATAATCGGAGTTTTTGGTAGAAAATTCCTGGCTAATCACTTCCGGTCACGCTATCGAGCGGAGAGTTTCAATTAAAATACTACATGCCTCCATATCTAAAAAAAAGCATCGCCACTTAGTTTTGCCCTTTGGGAGTTCATTCCGTAAGTTTAGCTTCAATGAAACCACACAAACATAATGGGCAGATCAATACGCCGGTTAAAAATGTTCGGGAGCTTTCTTTTGAAATCACACGACGAAAATAATTTCGGCTCAATATTAAAGCACTGTTGCTTATTTATTTTCACGCGACATCGGAGTGTGGCCGGGGTCGTTGTGAATATTAGTTGAGAAAGAATCTGTACTTACTCTCCACTTGCTTTCCCGTTTGTTAGCGGTAGAAGTAGACACCGTAGTGGTACATTTATTTTCCCCTATCAACCACCACAACCCCAAACTCTACCGGCCCGTGCACTCCTACTACCAACGATTTTTCGATATCGGAGGTGCGGCTTGGTCCGGATATGAGTGTTATTGAGGGAAGCTTACCGGCGGGATAGGAATTTTTAATTTTTTCAAGACATTTATCAAGGGTCGGATATAGTTGATCGCTTAAAGCGATTACGACATGTCGTTCGGGAAGTAGAGATAATTCTCTCGGTTCGGCAATGTGATTTACTAAAACCGCAGTTCCTGTTTCAGCTATCAATCCATCGCACATTGTTATACCAAGTTTGGCGCCGGCCATTACGTCCCGGCGTTTATCGGGCGATATGTTGGTTAGGTCTGTACCCGTTACTGTAAGATCGTTAAATTGTTCAACTATCCTCCCGCTGTACAGAACCTCCTCTTCACCCAACTTATATTTCTCTTCAATGATTGAATTGATCTCCTTAGATGACCCGGCAATAGCACACCAGCCGCCCATATCGTTTACTCGTGATTGAAATAGATCCAGGAGTTCGTTATTCATTTTTTACTATCGCCCTTCATCAGAGATCTGAAACTCTTTGCTGCTATCGCCGGCGCCTGGCGTTGAGGTGTCCAGCCGGGAAGCGGCAGTTTTTTTCCAAGTATCTTTTGTAATACC
Organism: Bacteroidota bacterium; assembly: GCA_007128495.1. Classification (GTDB taxonomy): domain Bacteria; phylum Bacteroidota; class Ignavibacteria; order T3Sed10-11; family T3Sed10-11; genus T3Sed10-11. Next base: position 6,558 of record SKXH01000069.1, on the reverse strand, counting down.
CACCCGATACGTCCCGCGAGCTCGAACCGTGCGGGCGAAAGCATAAACCAACGCCAGACAGACATCGCTATTTTTTCAGTAAAAGGTTTGTATCCTCTATCGACGATTTCACGGCGTTCCAGTAGAAGATGATGATGCAGATCGATTTTTACCGGACAAATATCGGTACAAGCGCCGCACAATGACGAAGCGAACGGTAGCTCCCGTGCCTCCTTCATATCAAACAGCGTCGGTGTTACAACCGCTCCTATCGGGCCGGGATACACCGCCCCGTATGCATGTCCGCCGACGGATTGGTACACCGGACAGACATTCATGCATGCACCGCAGCGTATGCAATATAACGATTCCTTCCATGCAGGATGTTTCGCAAGCTGCAACCTGCCGCCATTCAGCATAACCACATGCACCTGCCGCGGACCGTCGGGATTATGGTGTGAGCGCGGCCCGTTGATCATAGAAACATAACTCGTCATACGTTGACCGGAGGCACTGCGCGGAAGTAATTTAAGAAAAAGCGGAAGATCATCAATCGATGGAATTATCTTGTCTATGCTCATCACCGCGATATGTAAATCGGGCAGCACGGTGCAAAGGCGGGCGTTGGCTTCATTTTCTATGATTGTAAGGGTTCCTGTATCGGCACACGCAAAGTTAACCCCGGAAATCCCTACCCGTGCATTAAGAAATTCCTTTCGCAATCGTTCACGTGCAACGGCGGTAAGCTTCACGGGATCGTCGGTATAGGGAATGTTGAGCTTTTCCTGAAATAACCGGGCGATATCTTCTTTCGATTTGTGCAATGCAGGCGCGGTAATATGCGACGGAGTTTCACCAGCAAGCTGAATGATATATTCACCCAGGTCTGTTTCGATAACACGGATGCCGTTCGTCTCCAGCATTGCATTGAGATGCAATTCCTCGGTGATCATCGACTTCGATTTTACTACTGTATCGACGGATGTACGCCGTATGATATCGTAAATTATTTTTGTCGCATCATCGTGCGTACCGGCATAATGAACGATCATCCCCCTGTCGCGGGCAGTTCCGGTAAACGTGCGGATATACCGGTCAAGATTATCGATAACTTCCTTTCGGCGATCATGCCCTTCTTGCCGGAGTTCTTCCCATTCCGGGATCTCACCGACAACCTCCGCCCTTTTTACAAGGGACGTACCGGTTGCTTTCTTAATTTTCTCCCGAAGGTGCTGATCGTGAACTGCCCGGCGGGCATTTGATTTGAATTCCGATGGTGATAAATTCATGAGCCAACACTAAAACACTTATTTTATTGAAATAACACAAAAAGATACTTTATAACAAATCACCTAAAAATTCAACGATATGTTTTGTTCGTAAATTCATACCGCGTTTGTCGGCGAGTCCTTGAAGCTGCATCAGACAACTATTATCGCACCCGACTACGATATCTACTTCCGCGCGCTGAATCGAGGCGAGCTTATCCTCTCCCATTGCTGTCGATATATCGGGGAATTTCGAAGCAAAGAGACCGCCAAATCCACAGCACCGGTCTGCCAGATCGAGCTCGATCAGCTTAAGCCCTTCAACCGATTGCAGCAATGTTCTGGGTTCATCCACAATACGAAGTTCCCGCATAATATGACATGAGTCGTGATAGGCAACCCGCCCGTTATAAGATACACCAATATCCGTTATCCCGAGCTGATTAACTATATAATCGGTGATCTCGTAGGTTTTCCCGCCGATCTCATGTGCAATATTCCGTAATGACGGCGAAAGATCCATTTGCTTATAAAACACCTTAATCATAGTCGCGCAGGAACCAGATAATGAAACAATTTCCTCTGCGGATGAGAACAGTTGCATAAAACGCTCTGCAACAATATGTGCATCATCCCGGTAGCCGGCATTGTAGGCAGGTTGTCCGCAGCAGGTTTGCTGTGAATTGTACTGAGGATCGCAGCCGAGCTTTTTGAGGAGTTTTAACGCCGCAAGCCCGGTAGCCGGATACAATTGATCAACTATGCATGGAACAAACAAGTGTGGAGTTCGCATACTATAAAATAAAAACGCCGGAAATCAGCATTTTACTCATACTGAATCCCGGCGTCTCATAACGGGTTATTCATTATATTAAGATTTATTTTTCAATTCTACGTCAATGCTCACCTGTGTCGGGTCACCACCGTTTCCATTCACACCGCGTCCGATACCGTAATACACAAAACCCAGCTCCTTCATTTCTTTCGGATCGAAGATGTTCCTGCCGTCAAATACAACCGGTTGATTTAACAGGTCCTTGATCTTTTTGAAATCGGGACTTCTGAATTCATTCCATTCCGTTACGATAAGCAGGGCATCGGAATCCTTTATCGCGTCGTATGCTTTATCGTGGTAGGTGACTCCGTTCGAGATAAGATTTTTCACGTTCTCCATTGCGATCGGGTCATGCGCTTTTACCCTGGCGCCGCGTGCCAGCAGTTCCTTCAAAATGGTAAGTGCCGGCGCTTCACGGATGTCGTCGGTCATCGGCTTAAACGACAATCCCCACACGGCGAATGTTTTTCCTTTGATATCATTATTATAATAATTGAGAATCTTGTTGATTATTACATAACGTTGATTTGAATTCACCGTATCGACTGCATTCAGAATAGACAGCGGGTGGTTATGTTCTTCCGCCATATTGATCAATGCTTTGACATCTTTCGGAAAGCACGAACCGCCGTAGCCGAGTCCCGCAAAAAGGAACTGCGGTCCGATCCGCGGATCGCTTCCCATTCCCTTGCGCACCAGCTCAACATCTGCCCCGACTTGATCACAAAAGTTAGCAAGATCATTCATATATGTAATCTTCGTTGCAAGAAATCCGTTCGCTGCATACTTCGACATCTCCGAGCTGCGCTCATCCATAATTATGATCGGGTTGCCTGTGCGGACAAACGGGGCGTACAGATCTTTCATTATCTTCGCGGCTTTCTCACTGGAAGTACCGACAATAATCCGGTCGGGTTTCATACTATCCATTACCGCTGCTCCTTCTTTAAGAAATTCCGGATTTGATACAACATCAAACGGATGGGTAGTTTTATCCTTGATCAGGTTTCTGATCCGATCTACGGTACCGACAGGCACGGTACTCTTGCTGACGATCACTTTATATCCATTCATATACTCTGCAATCTCGGCCGAGCAATCGAGCACGTACGTTAGATCGGCTGATCCATCCTCGCCCTGCGGGGTCGGCAAACAGAGCATAATAATATGGCCATGTTCCACGCCTGCCTTGAGATCGGATGTAAATGTTAACCGGCCTTCTTTAGTATTTCTTTTTACCAGCTCTTCAAGACCGGGCTCATATATCGGTATTTTACCATTTTGAAGGGACTCTATCTTTGCCAGATTATTATCAACACATATCACGGTATTACCTGAATCTGCGAGACAGGCACCCATTACCAGACCGACATATCCTGTTCCGACTACTGTTACATTCATATTATTTTCTCCATTTTTTATTGGCCACCGTTAGAATTATCTTTTATTGTGAATAAAATACTAAAGTTCGTCGAATTCTCAAAATTTATCCTCATCGGTATTCGAGCCGTTTACTGTCGGTAACTCACGCGAATTTAATATAACACCAAAAATCGGGGGATTATTGAGTAGATTATGACTAATTGACTCCATCATCCTCCACGTACCGTCAACATGCTTCATTCTCAATTCAAACTTTGTGATGTTTCCCGGATTTTTTACAAATCTCGAAAATGCGGATACAGCATCAACACGGTCGTCGGGATGAACATAATCAAAAATATTTTGCCCGACACGATACCTTACGCTGTCATATCCGAGAATACGCTTCAAAGAAGGTGATTCGTATAAAATAATCCCGTCTTCCGAAATGACACTAATGAGATCACTTGCATTTTCAATCAACTTACGAAAACGTTCTTCGCTTTCACGCAGCTTATATTGATTCTGAAATTGTTCCGTCAGGTCATTTATTATACCGACATAATGAGACAATGTTCCGTATGAATCACGCACCGGCAGAAATTTCATTTCATTCCAGAACGGATTCTCATTCTTCCGATAACATTTAACAATAGTTCTGCACGCATATTCTTGTTCCAGTGATTGACGGATACTTTCGATTGCTCTCGAATCAGTAACCGGCCCGAATAACAACGTGTAATATTTTCCAACTACTTCATCATTTGTATAGCCGGTTATTTTTTCAAATGCCGGGTTACAATTAATAATTGAGTAAATATTTTTAGGATCGATAATGATAATACCGTTATTGGTTGCCGTCATTGCACGAGTACCGAGCCGCAGAGCTTCCTCATTTTCTTTATAATCGGTGATATCCCGCACGACTCCCCGCATTACCGGTTCCTCACCGGTCAACGGTGCCCGGAGGGTGATCGATGCTTCAAACGTCCGGCGCACCCCATCCTGGCGCAGAATTGTCCATTCCATGTGATTGGTGGATAAGCCGGTCCGATGTATTTTGCGGAATGTATTTTCAACCCGACCGCGGCAGTCGTCTGTTAACAATTCATACAAAGATAGTTGTTGCAGCTGTCTCGGTTTGTAACCGGTGAGTCGTGAAAAATAGTTATTGAAATACACAAATCGGCCGTCGATCTGTATCTCATAATAACCATCTTCCATATCTTCAAGGAAGGATCTGTATTGCTTCTCTATTTCTTTACCTGAACCGTTACGCCGGCCAAGTTTCGGTCGTTTAGACAACAGACCAAATAATTGTAAAAGTTTCATATACTAATTATTTTTTTGTTTGTGATTTGAGAATTTAGGATCCAATGTCTATGCCACCACACATTGTGTTACAACTTGCACCCTACGTATCGATGCCGCAATATAATAAATGTATTATTGCGTTGAACTTGTAATGTTCACGCCGAGGTATTAATTTTCTGCATATTCATCAAGTATATTTCGAACACTTTTTAGTATTTCGTGAGGTTTGTAAGGTTTTTGTATAAATGCTTTAGCGCCAAGTTCAAATAGATTTGATTTTAATACCTCATCGACATAACCGCTTGCAAGAATAATTTTAGATTGAGGGTTGATTTGCATCATTTTAAGGAATAAGGCCTGTCCGGGAAGCTTTGGCAATCCCATATCTAAAATTATTGCATCCAATTCAGTATGGTGCTTGCGGAATAATTGTAAAGCTGCAGTACCGTCTGAAGCGGCAGTAACATTATATCCTTTTGATTTTAAGACATCTTCCATCAAAGAACGAAGAATATCTTCGTCTTCAATGATCATAATTTTTTCATTCCCACCGTTTATAGACTTCAGGTCTTCTTCCGTTTGAACGGGTGTTGCCTCGATGGAAGTGACAGGTAAAAACACGGAAATCGTCGTTCCTGCTCCCGGTTCCGTTTGAACATCAAGGTAACCATTATGGGATTGTACTATACCGTATACGACAGATAATCCGAGCCCCGTTCCTTTACCTTTAGAGGTAAAAAACGGTTCGAAAATTCTGGAACGAATATGCTCCGGAATACCGCCGCCATTATCTTCGATCGATAGTTTTAAATACCGGGATTCAGCCGGCTGCTTAATGTGTGCAGGCAATTGATCAGCATTTACCGGCTCGGCTAATATCCTGATAATTCCATCTTCCGTAGTGGCTGTGTGTTCCACAATTGCATCACGGGCATTCAAACACAAATTCAATACCATCTGATATATCTGACCATAATCACCCAATACAGGAGGCAGATCGCCAGGGATACGGGGTTCGACCTGAATATTCTTTTCAATGGTATGCTTTAATACATTGACTATATCTTTCGTAACGTCACCGATAAATAACGGGGCATGGCTGACTTCATTCGATTGTGAAAAAGTAAGCATACGGCGAGCGACATCGGCACCACGGGTTATCGCATTATCAGCCATCTCAAGATAGTTGTTTATATCGGAATTTTGGCTGTCTATATTTGTCCTCAGAGCAGCTAAACTCGCCTGAAGTATTCCCAGTACATTATTGAAATCATGCGCGATTCCTCCTGCAAGCTGGCCGAGACTTTCCATCTTTTGAGTTTGACGAAGTTGTTCTTCCAGTATTTTTTTCTCGGTAACATCCCTCATAAAACCACGGAAGTAAGTTTTACCCGTTTTTTCGTCGTGAAACTTCGTCGAGGTTATCAAACAGGTGAATATATTCCCGTCTTTCCGCTTCAGCACCGCTTCAAAATCCCTCACATACCCGTCACGATATAATATTTCTTTATATTCTTCTCTTTGATCAGAATCTGCATAGATATCCCTGCCGATATTTACATTTCTCAGCTCATCCTTTGAGTCATATCCCAGCATTTCCACACCTGCAGGATTTATATCAATTATTCGACCGTCTGCAGAACTGGTAAACACACCGTCTTTCGAATCCTCGAACAGGGAACGGTATCGCTCTTCGGAATTTTTGATTTGTTCAAATAATCGTGCATTCTCTATAGCGACAGCTGCCTGATTGGCAATCCCGATGGCAACATTAATATCTTCTTGAGTAAACAACCGGAC
>SKXH01000210.1 GCA_007128495.1 Bacteroidota bacterium | reverse complement strand
TATGTAAAGAGGCCAATTTGAATATTACGCCCCAGCGGATCGTGATTTACAAGGAGTTACTCAATCATCACGAACATCCGGATGCGGAGACAATATACAAGCGGGTAAAGGAGCAATTTCCGACCATATCGCTCGCAACGATATATAAAACACTCGACACATTTGTTAAACTCGGGCTGCTATCTCCATTCCGGTCAGGAGCAGGCACCACCCGCTATGACACAAATGTTGAGCACCATCATCACCTGATCTGTATACACTGTGATAAGGTAGTGGATATTTCACACGATGCACTATCAAATCTTCCCATAAAATCGCTTCCGCTTGAGGGATTTCAGGTCATCAATCACCAGGTTGAAATAAAAGGTGTATGTGAAGATTGCCAGAAGAAATCGTAGTATAATTCGAAAACACAAACAACAAACTAAATAAACGGAGGAATGCATGGACAAGAAAAAACTCATTGATGGTTTGAATGAGGACCTATCAAAAGAACTCGGTGCAGCTATCAGATATATGTATCAAACGGCGAAAGCCGAAGGATTTAACGGCGAAGAACTTCGCGAGATCCTTCGTCCGGATATCACTGAAGAAATTGCACACGCTACGTACCTTATGGATAAGATTGTCGCACTCGGTGGTACTCCTACAACAAAAGCTGCCGATTTTGAGAAACATACCAATGTAAAAGATATGCTGGAATACGATCTCAAAATGGAGCGTGAAGATATTGAAAACTATAAAAAACGTATTGAGCAGGCAGATGCAGTGGGAGAAGTCGGATTAAAGGTCAAATTAGAAGACATTATAGCCGAAGAGACGGATCATGCGGAGCAGATTGAGAGGATTTTGAGGGGTATGAAGTAAATTCAATAACGGAGAGGACGCAGAGAGGCATCAAGATCGATAGCTGATGTCCTCTGCACCTCTCTAATTCCTCATTGTATGACCTACCGATTAATTAAACACTACTCTTACCACACTTTACCGATCTGGACACAAACCATATACCCGTAGAGCGGGGATATAAAATTGATATTACCATATCCGATAAAACCGAATCCGATAAGTGGTAAAGGCGAGATAAATAGATTGATCTCCAGGGGTATACCGAATGTGAAGAGTCGAACATCGTCTATCCCTCGAGGTACGTTACCCCGGAGCAAGCTCAAACCTGCCGAAGCCGAAATTTTAATGTAACGGCTATTTATTCCATAACCGTACAATAACCCGATATCGATAAATTGATATGCATCGCTTGATCCAACTGTATTAAGATAATCCGGTTGATGAGGGTATACACGAGATTCCCCGGCAGTTATCAATCGCATCGTATATTGGTTGTGATTCTTTACATACGAAAAACCGACTATACCTGCCAGACCACCAAACTGTTTACTGCCTGCCAAACCATAACCTGCATATAACCATCCGTATCTTGAGCTGTCATACCAGTTTGTCGTACTATTATCTCTATCCGAAGCGTTGACCTCACCTGGAAAGATGAAAATCCAGGTAAGAAATATGATTGTTAATGTAGAGCTTGTTGTATATTCATTATTCATATCTCACCTTGATCTGTACTTTTATTACTTGTTCCGGTTCAAGCAAATGTTGAATAACGAGTTGATAATCACCCGGCTGTGAGATCACCACTATCGATTGCCAGGGTGTTACTTTTTCTCCACCGTCTAACGGACCTCGTTTGCTGTAGCCGCCGCAATACAGTCCAGCATATTTCCATTCCAGATTACCATTGATATTTTACGATCTCCTCATAACGGTATAGCCCTAATTAATAATTTAATTCATTCTGCGAATAAACTAAAAATGCACCCCCAGTCCAATTTCAAAACTCCCGTATCCCCTCTTTTTCCTTTGTGTCCGGATTTCATACTCGTATTCATCATCAACCGGCGGTGGGGTTTCCGACATCCATTGGATATAACGATTATTGGTATCGACATACCAGCTTTTACCTGCCGACAGTGTCAGATAAAAATGAGATCGTACCGGCTCGCCTAACGGCAGCAACATGCCGCCCCGAAACGAGTATGAATAATCCGGTGAAAACGGGAATGCAATACCGGTCGGCAGTTCTTCATCCGATGGATGAGCATCGTTAAAAGGCCTGCCGACGGTTGCCTGTGCATAAAACACCTGAACAACCGGCAGCCGGAGTGTAACGCCTCCACCGACTTCAAACGGAGCATGGACAAAACTTCTGAGGTAAACATCCATGCTGATAAAATTAAACCGGCGGTATTTATATTCAACGAGATATGCAAGGGCACCCATATTATACAATTGTCCCCGTAGTTCTATCGCGTGCGTACCGAAAAATGAATTGCCTGCCGTTAAAGCATTTTCATTATCAATTTGGCCCGACGCCCGGTACGAGCAGACAAAGACCATCACCATTATCCACACATACACTTTAATCATTGTTTATTTAATCTTCCACTGTGATCCAGACTGTCATTACTTCTTCCGGCTCAAGTAAATGTTGAATTTCGAGTCGATAATCACCCGGCTGTGAGGTCACCACTATCGATTGCCAGGATGTTACTTTTTCTCCCCCAGCTAACGGACCTCGTTTGCTGTAGCCGTCACAATCCGGTCCTGCATATTTCCATTCCAGATTACCGGTGATATTTAATCCGCAAATCCGGCTTTCTATTTCCTGTACGTCTCCGCTGTTGGTAACTATTGATTCGATAGTCAGTGTGTCTCCCGGAGCTGGAGTAAGATCGGACAGAGAAATCTCCTGTTCCAAATCGCCTATACTTTTTTGGATAATGAACGTATTCGATTCCTCATCGAAGCGGGGCGCAACGACCGTGTTATCACAGCCACTTAAAAGAACAATAAGAATAAATAACGGAAAAATAACTCCCCATCCCCATACATTTTTATTTCTCTTTAAAGTACTCATCACAACATCTCACAATTTTAATGTTCCTTACGTTCTTTTATAATTTCCAACCTTGCTTCTGCTTTTATTCGGGTATTTGCATCAACATCCTCATCCAGTACCGTGCGGTAGTAGCGGGCAGCTTCCTCGTATAATTCCATCGACTCAAGAGATTCACCCGCAATCATCATAGCATTAATACGGTAGTCTCCATCGGGGTAGAGCCGGAGTGTCTCGCGGATTTTCAACACAGCAGCTCCGCGATAATCCTGATCGATCAGGAACCTTGCGCCGTTTATCCGGAATTGCGCCATTGTTAGGTCAACCTCACCGGTATCTTCATCCACCCGCGCACGCGGCGAACCGTGGAGCACGGTCGTCCGCGGTACCGGCCGGTCGTCATCCATACGCTCCGGGACCGAGAGCATATCTTCGGCTGCAAGACGCATCAGCAACTCCTCCCGGTTCATACTACGGAAATCCGCACCATCGACGATCACCTCCGGCGGTATCCGGTAGATTGTATCATCGTTCAGACGAAGAATTGCCCGGGAGTTTTCTCCCGTTTTTATCGAATCTTCCGGTCGAAGTATTGCACCGGCTTCGGCTTCCACCCACTCTTCTTCCACTCCGTGTCTGACAAATACATCTCCCTCGAGATTATCTATAGTTAACTGATAGTATGATGAAAATGCGGGCATTGCTAACAGTGCAATGAGCAGTACACCGATCTTACATTCTCGGTACATCGACAATACGAACCCAGCCATTGATAAGTCCTCCTTGTAAAATTCCTTCATTGTGATATGATTCCGCACCGACATTCCATGCCGTGTCGAAACCTTCTTTTGTAACCGTTGTTTCAAGCGGTATCCAAACCGTTTCATCGCCGAACTCATTTTTCCGTATGATATATCGTTTCGGATTACTGCTGATCAGATGCGCCTGATCGGGCGATAAGCCCGTATCGACAAGCAAATACACGTGTGCATTGTGCGGCTCTTCGGGCGGCACGACATCGACAAATGCCGTTGCAACACCGATGCTGGCAAGCATACTTGAAAAAGCAACCGCCATATCATCGCAATCGCCTCCGCGCAGATCGAGCGTTTCTGACGGATACTGCACACGGTTATGTGTTTTACGCGGATCATGTACATACATCAACATATCCGAAAAGTGATCGAATAGTATCTTCGATTTTTTAAAGCGCTCTACAGCGGGATGCACATCCTCAAGTTTATCCTGATTTTTATTCAATACCTCACGGGTAAACCTTAATATCTGCGGTTCTTCGGGAGTGACGAAGTATCGCAGCGTGAGAATATCGCCGTTCCAGTCGTTTCGTCCGTGTATGGCGAGATGGGTTTGTCTCCGGTCATCGTATTCCGATGCAGCGGTTGCACGAACATACACCTCAGCGGACTGCAGGGTAAAATTGGCAATTGATTTAATCGCTTCGGTGAATATCGCCGTTACGGGAATTTCCATCGTTTCACCCGGCATCATGTAGTACGGTCTGGTTTCCGTGGCGCGATCCATTATATCATCGACATAAAAACCGACACGCGATTCAATCGGCCGGTGCGATACATTTTTCACCCGCACTTTTGCGATCGGGCGGTAGGCGTGTACCTCATACGCCGCCGGATACACATCGCTCATAACCTCAACATATTCAATACGTGCGAGGGGTTCGTGCATCCGCCCTAACTGCAGCCGGAGCGATACATCAAGCCGGTTCGCGGTAAATTGATTGTAGCCGACATCTTCAACACCGTGAGCGAGCAGTGCTCTGACCGGCGTTCCATGACCGCGCGTGCTGGTATCAAAAAAGTGTAAGTAACTTACATCGATGTCCATTGTGCCGAAATTTAATCCGATCCCTCCGCTGACCGCTTCGAATGTTTCACCGCGCTCAAAGTTCAAATAATTACCCTGACGGACAGTAAGGAAATCGGTTATCTGATACGCATGACCGAACTGTGCATGATTACGCGTGTCGTAATCTGCCGCAACGAGATAATTATTAAAGGGAGTATATAATACACCGGCACGCAGATATTTCCGCTCATTCATAGAGAATTCTGAAAACTCATCGGGAAAGTTTTGTTCCCGCATCGAAATTAGATTTTTTGCCGTTACACCGAGCGTTATATCCGGACGCATCATGAATAGTATCCCCGCATCAAGCAACCAGACCGGTTCATTATGTATTTCCTGTGTAATCAATACTGTATCGTCGTTAACCTGTACGGTCGGGTCTGTTATGCGTTGTTGGATATATCTCCCCGAAATGCCGGCAGCCACTGTTGACGATAATTGCTGCGCATAACCGGCGGAATAAATCTGTGAATACTCAAGATGCTGCCGGAGCAAGTCGGTGGTGCCGTCTACTGACCTTTCGGGAGAAATAATGTCGGTTGAAATTCGGAAATCCCGTGTTAATCCCGGCGCATACCGCAGGGCAAATGCGTGTGCATCGGAAAACCGTTTACCTATTACACCGTTACCAAAGAATGGCCCCTCCTGACTTCCATCCCTGAATTCCATATAACTATTGAGACGTAATTCCCAATCGCGAATAAAGATCAACCCGGCAGGATTCCAATCGATCGCGGAAACATCACGCGCCAGCGCGGTATATGCACCAATCCCGATGGCCTCAGGGCTGGAGATATGCTGCGCCTGAACGTTGCAGGAAAAAAGTATAACCGCAATAAATGCTATAGTTCCATGTTTCTTCATAGTGAATATATTATACTACTGTAACAACTGTCTCAAAAGCCGTTTCGGTATGGTCATCCAATATATGATTAATTTTGAACACATACGTACCGGATGGTACCTCTGAGATTACGACATTATACGCATATTGTACCGGTATTGTAATACCGATATGTGTATGCTCACCGGTTACATTCAATATTGTCGTCTCTGAATCACCACCAATATCCGCTGTGAGCGTATATCCGGCCTGGGGTGTCCAGAAGTAACCGCCGATGAGAATTGTTCCGGGTTGGGTTTCTATTGAAAATTCATCAATCTGCTCATCACGGGATACCACTTCCACCTCAAACGTCAATTCAAGCTTTTTTACAAACTTCATTGAATCGGGCGGCATCTCTGACAGACACCCTGCCATAAACAAACCCACTATGATGAAAATCAATTTTCGCATGTAATCCTCTCTCCTGTTGTCACTCTTTATGAATTCATTGCTATTTAATTAAAACAAAACCCCTCCCCGTATCATAATTACGGGGAGGGACAAGGGGAAGTAACCGTATTCTCACGCCCCACTATTCTATTATAAACGGTACTCCCCAGTAACTTGTATGGACCGGCGCTTCGGTGTCGTACAATGATTCATGCGATATAACTTCAACAACGGTACTGAAGCGCCCTTTTCGCATATGATCGCCGCGCATCGACGCAGCCGGATGCATTCCCTGAAAGAATTGATCCCGGTCGATCACATACGTTCTTGTGTAAATTCCGTTACTGTATTCTTCGGACTCGGGTTTATCCGGAAAATCAATGCGCCGCATATAGCCGTCCATATTATCCGGACCGGCGCCCACCCCTCCGTGACGTGCGTATAATCTCTCGGGTTTCTCATGAGAACTCTGTATAGTAACTTCAATCTCAAATCCGGAATTGTCAAATTGTGAGAGTTTAACGGCCGGCACATCACGCTTTCCAAGTCCTATACGCATAAAAGTATTCAGCGGATCGTCATATTCAAACGAATGGTCTTCACCGAACTGCAACTTCATCTGGTGTATCTCAAAATCACGTTCGGCCGTCCCTCCGTCAAGCAACGATACTTCAACCAATTTCCAATCGTCTTCAGCCGTATTTGTGTTATCAACTCGAAGAAACTTTGCTTTTCGGGTAGTCGTTTCGGTGAAATCTTTAAATATTGTAGCAGTATTATTACTAAAATACGGGGTCCCATTTTCGACATCGCCGTTTATCCACAACCGCATGTCCATGCTCCGCGTCATAGTAACGATCACAAGAGTATCATTGACGAACTCGTGTGAAAATGATCTTTCTATATTATGCACCCTTCTCGCGATACGATTAATTTCAATAAAATCTACCTCGCCATCACTACCGCTTGCCGCATCCGATACAAACTCGTCTGCTGGATCATTCAGGATATCCTCCTCGCTTGTGAAGAAATCATTATTTTTCATCACAAATTCAAAGTATGAACTTTCTTCTTCAAAATGGCTCAGGGATACCTCGGATGGCGACTCACACGCACTGAAAATAAACAATATGCTCAACACAGCTGTTACTACTGGCACGGTATATATTTTTCCTGGACACTTATTCATCTCTTTTTGCCTCCGGTTTAGATCCTAATTATAAAACCTCAAAATCCGTTATTTCTGTATCTCACTAAATAATGTACAAACAACGTGCCAAGTTCATAAAATTAAAAATTTGAGTTATTTGGGCGAATTATTCGGGTAAGAGTGCGGGAATTACCGGTTAGAAATGCGGGAATGGGGTAATCCCGCAGTTTTTGTTATTAATCAGCGTAATCCCATCTTTTACTGTAATATGCTTCAATAACGCGTGTCAGGGCACTATGGTATCGCTGCGGAAGGTTCTTAAATTTTCCCCGAAGCTCCGGCTCAAGCTCATCAAGATCTTTGGACCGGTCTATCGAACCGGTGATATTATTCAAGTAATCGAGTAATTTTTTCCGGGCTTTTTCTATTATTTTTGTATCATCGGTACCGGCTATTTTCCGGGCAGTTTGGTCGATATCGTACTTTTGCTCTACAAAGCATTGGAGAATGATACCGCGCAAATATTCAGCGACGGTGCCGCGGTTTAAATTCCCCAATTCTTTTGCTGTTTGTGAAATTGCACTTCTCGAGAATTCCCGTTGTCGTATCTCTTCAAGGATCTGATCGGCAATATCGATATTCTTCTTTGCGCGTTCGGAGATGCTGTGCGGAAAATCATGTAATCGAATAACACCCCTCTCTTCACTAAGGGCAAGCACGGCAGCCCGTTGAATAACCGCCTGCAATTCACGCACGTTGCCGGGCCAGTCGTATTGTTGTAACGCCTGCAATGCCAATCGTGATAATCGCAGCTCAGAAGAATGCTGTTTGAGAAATTCCCCGACTAACAATGGAATATCTTTTTCACGTTTTCGTAACGGCGGCAGCGTAATGCTGAATACATTCAGCCGGTAATAAAGATCGCGACGGAATGTTTTCTCTTCCATAACACTATCGATATCTTTATTGGTTGCAGCTATCACCCGGACGTCGACTTTCTT
>SKXH01000088.1 GCA_007128495.1 Bacteroidota bacterium | reverse complement strand
TATGGTGGGTGATGTTATATACCCACTCCTCATATTGTTTCTTTGTCGGTAATTCACCGAATAATAATAAATATGCCGTTTCGAGATAATTGCTCTTTTCGGCAATTTGTTCGATCGGATAACCGCGGTAACGCAGGATTCCTTTTTCTCCGTCGATATAGGTAACCTTGCTTTTACATGACGCGGTATTTGTAAAACCGGGGTCATACGTCATCATTCCGAAATCGTCGTCCTTCACTTTGATCTGGCGAAGGTCCATTGCTTTAATGGTATCGTTCTCGATTGGAATTTCGTATGATTTTCCGGTTCTATTATCGGTTATAGAGAGTGAGTCTTTAGTAGCCATATATTATCCTTTCGGATTTATTATGTATGTGAGCATTTGTTGGTTTTGAGAACAACACTTTAGAAAACCGGTTCGGAAAATTCTTTTAGTTCACGCGCAGATGATTCTTCAACCTCTGCGTGAAGACTATTTCCGTGTGAATCCATCGTAACGATGGCGGGAAAATCTTTAACCTTCAAATGCCACATTGCTTCGGGTATGCCGAATTCATCGAGGAAATCGACACCGGTTACATCTTCAATGCAATTAACATAAT
The DNA here is from genome assembly GCA_007128495.1 of Bacteroidota bacterium. Taxonomy (GTDB): domain Bacteria; phylum Bacteroidota; class Ignavibacteria; order T3Sed10-11; family T3Sed10-11; genus T3Sed10-11. The sequence continues at coordinate 7,670 of SKXH01000088.1, read as the reverse complement.
ACTGTGCCGCCCCGCCGATTGCATTGAGATATACCGCACCTTCTTCTTGCATAGCAGCAAGGGTCTTTTTCCCCATGCCGCCTTTGCCGATAACTGCACGAATCCCGAATTTTTTGATAACATCCCCCTGGTACGGTTCTTCGCGGATGCTGGTGGTCGGACCTGCTGCATTGACCATCCACTTGCCGTTCTTTTGCAGCATAACCGGACCGCAGTGATATAAAGCGGCGCCGTTGAGATCTACCGGCGAATCGTTATCGATAAGATACGAGTGCAATGCATCACGGCCGGTGTACATTGCTCCGTTGAGTAATACAACGTCGCCGACTTTCAACTTTCGAATTTCTTCCTGTGAGATTGGCGTTGTTAATCGTACTTCGTTGCCGGTCAGCGGTACACCGGTGGTACGTGCCAGTTGTCTATAATCCGCTTCTTTGTCTTTGTACAACCAGCGTTTGATCTCACCTGTTTTTGCATCGAGTATTACACCGAGACGGCGGAAAGCCCAACAGTTATAAGCTACCGATACAAAGAAACTGGCAGGGAGCCGGTTTAATGAACCGATCTTACAGCCGATGAGTGTCATATTACCGCCGAAACCCATAGTGCCGATGTTTAATTTATTGCCGCTCTCCATTATATATTCTTCGAGTTTGCGAAGTTCGGGCAGCGGATTGGTGTCGTCGAGTGTTCTGAATAATTGTTTTTTTGCGTGATCGTATCCCGAAGATCTATCGCCGCCGATGCAGACGCCGAGTATCCCTACACTGCACCCCTGACCCTGTGCTTGCCATATAGCGTGCATGATGCATTTGCGCACTCCATCGAGATCCCGCCCGGCTTTGCCGAGATGGGGGAGTTCAGCAGGCAGAGAATATTGAATATTTTTATTTTCACAGCCGCCGCCTTTAAGGATAAGTTTGATCTCAATTTCGTCCTGATGCGTCCATTGTTCAAAATGAATGACCGGAGAGCCGGGGCCTAAATTATTGCCGGTGTTTTTCCCGGTGATCGAATCTACTGAATTCGGTCGAAGTTTACCGTCTTTTGTCGCACGTTTAACGGCTTCTTCTATAGCACTTTCTATTTGTAGTTGATCGGTGCCTGCCGGTGTGTGAATATAAAACGTAGGCAACCCAGTGTCCTGACAGATTGGCGTGGTGTTGTCGCTTGCCATATCCACATTGGTTGCTATCGTGTTCAATGCAAGTGCCGATTGTGAATCCGGTATTTCTTGATCCATTGCCTGAGAAAGCGCCTGCCGTACATCCGGCGGCAAATTGGATGATGTTTCGCTGATAAGATTATATAAGCTATCTTGCAATGCTGAATAGTTCATAGCTCCTCCTGGTTGGTCGCTTCATCTTGAAATGCATGTGTTTAATATCTTGAAATCTATTGAGAACTTCAAGTTATATTACCTTCTCTCTCAATAACATATTAAGTGCTTCGATAAATTCCGAGCCCGTGTCTATCTCCGGTATGAGCCCGTAACTGTTTGAATTTTCCATCATAGTATGGATGAGTTGATTTCCCTTCTCGTAATCTCCGTCTATGATATAATCCTGTGCCTTCTCCGCAAGCGATGTACCGGTTGTATCCGGGATTTGTATCTGCCGTGCTCCGTTAAATTCCGAAGCGTACACAGTATACAAATTGGCAATATAAATTCTCTCATAGTGCTCGTTAGGAAAATCCGGTGTTGCGGTTTGTTCAAGCCAGTCGTTCCAGTAACGGTATGCCTTGTCGAATAATTCGTTATCTTCGGCTTCAAACATTTTTGTGATAACTTCCGTGTCGCTCGTTCCGGCGGCGATGAAGAATGTCAGCGTTGTATCCGTGTTAGCGTCGAGATGCAGCGGGGTTGTAACGGTCGCGATACCGGCGGTATCGTCAAAATTGTACTGACTGCCCACGGCCGTTACAGCGAATGCAAGAATTACTTCATTATCGTAACGATGATAGATGCCGTCCTCCAGAATGTCGGTCGCGCTAATCTGTTTCTTCCCGGGAGCAGAAGGTGTATAGAGCGACCATCGCACAAATGTGTTGAGTTCTCTTTCTGCGTGAATTGTTACTTGTTGGACAATAATACCCTGACCGGTTGCAAACAATTGCGTTTGATAATTGAAGTCTTCACCGGCGAGCTTATTAAACGGCGAGAAAAACGGATCGAGACCGAATGTATCCTGTTGTGTTTCTATTTCACCGGTGTCATCTACGAACGTTATTGAGCTCCCCTGAATATAACTGATCCCGCTCTCTTTAAAATAGTACTGCTGAATGCCTCCCGGTACCGGATTATCGTCATTAAATGTTCGTGTATCATCCGAATAGACCGCACAAACGTTGTTATTTCCGACGACGGCCGCACCGGGATGATTTTGAAAATCAAATGCCGGAGCTTCTTCCTCCGGTGCTGTACAACCCGCAAGAAAAAAAGTTGTTAATGATATTATGAAGTAAACATTGGTGTTCATATTTCTATCGATCAAACGACGACAACAGGTTCACTCATCTCATCGCTCATATATGCACGGGCCATTCGCGGTGTATTGAATGCGGTGCCGAATTTCCCGTTCTTTGTAAGAACAATAACACCGCCGTAACCTTCAACGCGTGAATGCAATATCGAGATGCCGTGCTGGGCGGCATCTTCCGGAGTTATCTTCATCATATCGATTGCATCGATGATAGATTTTGCGAGTACCACTTTAATTATTGCTTCGCCCCAGCCGGTGGTTGAAACACCTCCGACGGAATTGACGGCGTATGTTCCGCATCCGATAATGGGGGAATCGCCCACACGTCCCGGATATTTATTCGGTGTACCGCCGGTCGAGGTACCCGATGCAATGTTTCCGTTATCGTCAAGTGCGACGCATCCGACCGTGTCGCGTGCCGGTGTATTCCCGGCGAACGCTTCTTTACCGGAATAGGCAGGCCGGGTTTGAATTTCTTTCCATCGTTCGAACTCACGTCCGACAAGCAGATCGTCGGCACCGCAGAAGGGGATATTCTGCTCGTGTGCAAAACGCATAGCGCCGTCCGATACGAGGAGTACATGTTCGCTTTTATCCATCACCGCACGGGCAAGCGTAACAGGATGAAGAATATTACGAACCGCCGCTACCGCTCCCGCGCGCATAGTCCGTCCGTCCATAATGCTTGCATCAAGTTCAATCTGGCCGGCCATATTCACAAACGAGCCGCGCCCGGCATCGAACGTCGGGTCGTCTTCCATAATGTTGATCGCCGCTTCAACTGCATCGAGTGCACCGCCGCTGTTTTTAAGTATATCCCACCCGGTAGTGAGGGCATTCGAGACACCTGCGCGGTGTTCATCGAGCATATCGTCGGGAATATCCCACGCTCCGCCGTGTACTATTATTGATTTCATAAATGTGCTCGTTTGCGTTTCATTTGTTTTCGTTTACAATCTATGCCGTTTCTATGATGGTATCAACGGTGCGCCGGGCGTTCATAACGCAATCGCCTACGGATATCCCGCCGCGATAATTCGAACAGAGATGCAATCCCGCGTTTTTTTGTTCAAACTCTTCTATTTGTTCGATGGTTTTTCCATATCCGAGTTTGTACTGGGGAATAGCGCGTTTCCATTTCTTAATATAATAAAATTCCGGTTTTTCCGTTACCCCCAGTATCGAGGCAATCTCTTCGTGGACGAGTTCCCGTAAAGTTGTTTCATCATGCCGGGTTATGTCCGGTTGCCGCGAACCTCCGACAAATGTTGTAAATGCCGCATGTCCCTCAGGAGCACGATTGGGAAAAATAGTGGATGACCAGATCGTACCGAGAATTTTCCGTTTTTCCTTTGCGGGGATCAAATATCCGAATCCATCAAGCGGTTGTGAGATTACATTTTTACTATATCCGAAAAATACCATCGTTACCGGAGGATAATAAATATTTTCCAATGTATCGTTAATTGAAGTATCTATCGATCCCAGCAAACGGGCGGCGTGATATGCCGGGACGGAGAGAATTACATGATCTGCGGTAAATTCTTTTTGACCGTTGTCGGTATCGGCTGTTACTTTGTATTCACCATTATTCTTTTCGATAGAGGTTGCCGTAGTATTAAGTATGAGTCGATCGCCGAGTGCTTCACCGATTGCGCGGGGAAATGTTCCCATTCCATCTTTGAAGGAAAACATTTTTGCACTCTGCTTGGATTCCTCCGCCCGCTGTTTTCGTTCCTTTCTTCCTTTGATCATTCCTTTTATCAATCCACCGTACACTTCTTCAAGCCGGTATAATTTCGGGAAGGCGGAACGAACGCTCAATTCTTCGGGATTGCCGGCATACACGCCCGCGACGAACGGGTTGATCGCATAATCCAGAAACTCTCTGCCGAGCCGGCGTTCGACAAATTGCGCTATGGATTCTTCGCCGTTTGCCCGCCCGATGAACGGTTCTTTTAATATGCGAAGTTTGCCGCCGGTACTCCATAATTTTGTTTTGAGGAATGATCCGGGTGACATCGGTATCGCGTGGAGGTTACCGTCGCGAAGAATGTATCGCTTGTTTGCTGTTTCATTTGCATATACACGCTTATCAATTATACCAAGCGAGGTGAATAATTCATTAAACAGCGGCGTTGTCTCGAGTGAGCTGTTCGGACCGGTATCTATAAGGTAGCCGTCCCGGTGAACGGTCTTCATAGCCCCGCCGGGAGTGTCGTCGCGCTCCAGAACGGTTACGTCGAAGTTTTCCCGCATCAACCAGTATGCGGCACAGAGTCCCGATATCCCGCCGCCGACAATGATGCACGACTTATTTTTTGATGTCATAATCTGATACTAACTTATGTCAGGTGATTCATCGACCGAGATATAGTCGGGTTCTTTGCCGGGGCGCTTAAGCGTGGGGCATTGCAATGTGATGAATTCCCATTCTTCATTTTTTGCTTCATACCCGTGCGGGCATCCTTTTGTGGCATATGCAGCGTGACCGGGCGGAAGATCGTATTCGTTACCGTCAAGAATAACCTTGCCGGTTCCTTTCATCGATATAATAAGTGTTTCCGATTGTTCGTGAATGTGATTTTTTATTCGTTCACCCGGTTTCATGTGCAGATACCTGAAGTCTATATCCGGCATTGCATTATCGGGAACCATATCACGGAACCAATGCACTTTTCCTTTTTGCGGTTCCAATGATTCGATTGAGTATACTTTAAATCGTTCCATAAATTATGTCCTCGCCGTTTGATGTTCGGTTTTTGTTTTGTTTTTTCTAATGAGCGACAATGTAAGATCGGCGAGTGCGTCGATGTATTTGGGATGATCGTTCAGAGCCGGCATAACCTCAAATTGTTCGACGCCGTGTTCCTCCGCGATTTCCCGTACTTCAACATCGAGTTCGAAGAGTGTCTCGATGTGTTCCGAGACGAAGGCAACCGGTATAATGAGCATGTTTTTTATCCCTTCTTTGCCGAGTCGTTCAACGGTGTCGTCGGTGAAGGGCTCGAGCCATTTTTCCGGGCCGACCCTGCTCTGGAAGCAAAGCGTGTGATCCTGTACGAACTTGCCGTTGCGCATAATTTCTTTGACGGTATCTTCTATCTGGTATTTATACGGGTCGCCTTTGCGTACAAGTTTCACCGGGGTTCCGTGTGCGCTGAACAGGAGGTGAACCGAATCGCGTTTCTCCGCCGGGGACCGATCAAGTGCCTCGTTTATTCGATCGACAAATGATGCGATGAAGTCGGGATGGTTGGAATACTCGTTGACCATTTTCACGTTCCAGTGCGAAACATTCTCCCGTTTCACGGCGCGATTCCATTCATTGATGCTCGATCCGGTTGTCGAGACCGAGTACTGAGGATAGAGGGGAAGGAGAATAATATCCGTTATACCTTCCTTTTTTAACTCCTGTATCGCCTCATCGGTAAACGGCTTCCAGTACCGCATTGCAATAACGATCTTTACATCGATAGTATCTTTTAATTTTTCTTCGAGCGCCTTTGCCTGCGCCTCGGTAAGCTCAAGTATGGGAGACTTTCCGCCCATATGATGGTAGTGTTCGCGTATCTTTGGACTTCTTTTTTGAGCGATGATCTTGGCCAGACGCTTCCGGAATAAAAAGCTCAGCGGAAAGTTGATAATATCCGGATCACGAAACAGGTTATAGAGAAACGGTTCGACCGCATCGAGCGAATCGGGACCGCCAAGTTGTAACAGTACCACTCCGTACTTTTTCATGCTACCACCGTTGTTCGATTGATTATTGTTTACTGTTTAATGATTATTGTCTGCATTAAATACCTTACCGGAAAATGTAAACTGTATACCCACCTCAAACGGTTCTTGAGAATATCGGTTTCTCTTTAACCAGTGTGTCGATATATGCATCGAAGCACATCGCTATGTTTCGTATGATCAGCCGCCCGTTGGGTGATATGATGTACCGCCCGTTTTCTTTTTTAACGAATCCGTCGTGCATAAAATCAGACAGCTTGATGAGTGATTCCTCAAAATATTCATCAAAGTTTATATTGAATTTCCGTTCCACTTCTTTCGGGTCAAGTTCAAAATCGCACATAAGTTTCGTGATTACGAACTTGCGTATGTGATCGTCGGGCGTCATCCGGTATCCCTGGAATGTTGCAAGCCGCCCCTCGTCGATCGCCTGATAATATTCTTTGAGTGTTTTCTCATTTTGTGCATAGACCTCGTTGAATTGACTGATCGACGACATACCGAATCCGTACAGGTCGCATCCGGCTTTTGTTGAGTATCCCTGGAAATTTCTGTAGAGGGTTTTATTTCTCTGTGCTACAGCGAGTTCGTCATCGGGCTTGGCAAAGTGATCCATCCCGACATACCAGTAGCCGGCATCGCCCAGTTTTTCCATTGTACTTTTTAATATTTCGAGCTTTTGATCCGGTGTCGGCAGGTCTTCCGGCTTGATCAGCTTTTGATGTTTTTTTAACCACGGCACATGCGCGTAATTAAAGTTTGCGATCCGGTCGGGTGATATATCGATTATGATATCGACGGTATTGTTAAATGATTCGACCGTTTGGAAGGGAAGACCGTAGATCAGGTCGATATTAATTGAGGAAAATCCGAGCTTCCGCGACCATTCGACTGCCTGCCGGGTGATGTTCTCTGGTTGAATTCTATTGGTGGCTTCCTGGACTTTCGGATTAAAGTCCTGCACACCCATACTGACGCGATTAAAACCGGCTTCCCGGAGCGCCGCCATATGTTCATAAGTTAAGCCGCGGGGATCGATCTCTACACCCGCTTCGATATCGGAAGCGTATTTAAAATGCTTTTTGAGATGCGACGCGAGATCGTGAATTTCTTCGGGATCGAGGTACGATGGGGTACCGCCTCCCCAATGAAGCTGTGTAACCACGCGGTCGTCTGAAAGATGTTCTTTAACAAGATTGATTTCGCGTTTGAGATATTCATTGTATTCATTGATGCGCTCACGGCTTCGGGTTACGATCATAGTGCAACCGCAGAAATAACAGAGCGTATCGCAGAAGGGAAGATGCAGGTAGAGTGATAAATCCGCTTTACTGTCGTTCTGATTTGTTCGTTTAATTTCCTCGAGGAAGTCCTTCCAGGTAAATTCGGTCGTAAAAAGGGGGGCGGTAGGATAACTCGTATACCGCGGCCCAGGTTTATCTACCT
>SKXH01000045.1 GCA_007128495.1 Bacteroidota bacterium | reverse complement strand
TTTCACCACCGCGAATGTAGTAACTATCAAATTCACGGCGGGTAAGGTGTTCACTGCGAACAGAATCAAAAAATGCCGCCCGTTCGGTTTCCTCCACGTCGAGTAAGCGACGCAGCCGTGCATCATCTTTTTCAATTGGATATGCCCTGAGCAATGCGTGTATAACAGCTTTGTGAATATCGGTCATGTGTTCCACCGAAATAACCGGTTCGGGAGGTTCCGGTAATCCTTCCGGTTTCCATTCCCCCGCTATTCCAAGAAAATTACAAAGATCGTTATACACCATAACTGTAGCATTTACCTTTCCGTCCACCGAATGCCCGGCAATATGCGGTGTGCCGATTTCAACTCTCTCGAGCAGTCCGGTATTTATGGCCGGTTCATTTTCCCAGACGTCAAGCACTGCCCCCCGCAGAACACCGGACGATAGATAGTCAAGCAACACATTTTCATCTATAACGGCACCCCTCGAAGTATTAATTAAAAACGCCCCGTCCTTCATTGTGTTAAGAAACCCTTCGTCAACCATCTTTCTTGTTGGATATGGGGATTCATCCGTCAGTGGTACATGCAAAGAAACAATATCCGACTGCGATAGAACATCCTCTCTTGAACGATAGACAGGATCATCCGTTTTATCTTTGAGCGGCGGATCATTAAGTAAAGCATTCATACCAAGAATATTTGCTTTCTCGTATACACGTGTTCCAATTTGACCGGCACCGACAATACCAAGAGTCAGCTCATTCATTTTCAATGAATATCGGCGGCACAATTCTGCGATCGCAACAACGATATATTCAGCAACAGCGTTTGCATTACAACCTAACGCCGAGAAAAAATGAATACCTTCATTTTGCAAATAGCGTATATCGACGTGGTCATATCCGGTGCTGGCAGTTGCAACATATCTTACCTTACTCTTCCCGAGCAATAATTCATCGACGGGTGTGACCGAGCGAACGATCAGTATATCGGCTTCCCGAATTGTGATAGCGTTCATCTCCCGGCCGGGCAGGGTAATTAGATTACCGAACGGCTGAAAAGCCTCCAGGACAAACGGGATTCTCTCATCGGCTATAATGGTAGGATGTGATTTCACTGATCTATTGGTAGTGTATTGTGAACAGATATATAGGATTCTCCATACCCTACAATATACAAGTTTGCAAGATATAAATGCAATTCGTATCTTACTACGAGTTTTATCGAATTCCAATCGCTTTATATAATCCAACTTATAATTCTGCTGTGAGGATAATATGGCTGACTATTCAACAATCCTTTATGAAGTTAAAAATAATACCTGCTGGATTACCCTGAATCGTCCCGATGTATTGAATGCATTTAACGAAGAACTGACGACGGATCTTCACGATGCACTAAAATCAGCAGAAAAGGACGATAATGTTCGATGCATCGTCATAACGGGAGCGGGCAGAGGATTTTGCTCGGGCCAGGACTTGAAAAGCCACTCCGGCGAGGAGCGGCGGTCGCTGAAAGACTCACTGGTTCGACGGTATAATCCGATAATACGGCGAATGCGAAATATGGATAAACCGATAATCGCTATGATAAACGGGGTCGCGGCGGGAGCCGGCTGTAGTCTCGCACTCGCCTGCGATATGCGTGTGATGGCAGAAAGTGCGAGTTTGGTTGAAGTATTTATCCGAATCGGACTTGTACCGGACTCCGGGGCACATTGGTTCCTTGTCAGGCACGTCGGACTTGCAAAAGCGTTCGAGCTTGCCGCACTCGGCGATAAAATCGATGCACAACAGGCACTCGATTTGGGATTGGTCAACAAACTCACATCTGACGACTCATTGCAAAAAGAGACAGAAGAGCTCGCCCAACGATTGGCACAATCACCAACCAAAGCAATCGGTTTAATCAAACGTGCATTAAACAAATCGGTGCATTCCGATCTTGAATCCATTCTGGAGTATGAATCATATTTACAGGAAATTGCATCTCTGACCGACGACCATAAAGAAGGCGTACAGGCATTTGTTGAAAAAAGAAAACCCGAATATAAAGGAAAGTAACTATGGCGAACACAATCGGCGTTATCGGAGCGGGAACTATGGGAAGCGGCATCGCACAGGTTGCCGCGCTTGCCGGTTATACCGTTATTCTATATGATATTGAACAATCGGCAATAGACAGAGGAATGCAAACAATCTACAACAATCTCTCAAAAGGTGTTGAGAAAAATAAATTGACCGGGCATGATGCTGAAAAAGCAAAACGGAATATTTCCACAACACTCGATCTTATGAGAATGAAATCCGCAACGACTGTTATCGAAGCGGTGATAGAACGGCTCGATATAAAACAGGGACTTTTCCAGCGACTCGACGAGATACTTTCGCATGAATCGATAATTGCGACAAACACATCATCGCTTTCAATTACAGCACTCGGTGCTACAACAAAACGACCTGACCGTGTGATCGGTATGCATTTTTTTAATCCGGCACATATTATGAAACTGGTTGAAATTATAAAAGGTAAAGAGACATCGCACACTACCATCAGCAGGATTACTTCACTTGCAAAGGAATTCGGTAAAAAACCGGTTCTTGCTTCGGACACCCCCGGGTTTATTGTCAATCGTGTTGCACGACCCTTCTATGGAGAAGCACTCCGTCTTCTCGGCGAGGGAGTTGCGAGCGTTGAGGAAATCGACCGCATCGTAAAAAAATCCGGCGGCTTTAAAATGGGTCCGTTTGAATTGATGGATCTCATTGGCATTGATGTCAATTTATCGGTATCACGATCTGTGTATGAACAATATTTCCATGAAGCACGCTACCGTCCACATCCTATACAACAACAGATGGTAGACGGTAACTTGCTCGGCAGGAAAACCGGTAAGGGATTTTATGAATATTGATCGATTGTAAACGGAGAATTAAATTATGGGAATGTCTTCTAAGAAACGCAAAACTCAAACATCGAATAAATCATTTTTAATTTGCGGCGATGAACGGCTTATTAGAGAGTATGCAGAAATGCTATCGAACACGGATGCGGATATCTTTGTCTGGCACGAACATACACCGGACCTGCCAAAACGAAAAAATGTGAAATACAGCCGTACATTGTCACGGATACCTAAAAAACTTATAGCCGTTTTTGAATTAACAAATACCGATTTTGAAAAAAAGATCGACCGCATCTCAAAGATCGAGAAACACTGTGCAAAGGAAACACTATTCCTTTCCTCTACTGTGTGTCACACTGCAACGGAATTATCAACACATTTCCAAAATCCACAGCGGCTCATCGGTCTCGCGGCCCTGCCGACATTGTTACGGAATGATCTGGTTGAATTAACCCGCGCACCTCTTACCCACAATGACGCATTAAAAACAACGAGCCAAATTTTCTTCGACCTCAAAAAAGAAGTATCGCTTGTCGACGATCGAGTGGGAATGGTTTTACCGAGAATACTATGCAGTCTCATCAACGAATCTACTTTTGCCTTGCAGGAAGAAGTTGCGTCAATGGAAGATATCGATACCGCTATGAAGTACGGAGTAAATTATCCGAACGGTCCGGTTGAATGGGGCGAACAAATGGGATTCGATCAGGTACTTGCAGTGATGGATGCGCTCCGGAAGGATACCGGCGAAGAGCGGTACCGTCCCTCCCCGCTGCTTCGCAAACTTGCAGCCGGATCAGCGATTCGCGGGCAAATTTTCCCATAGAAAATTGATTGCATTGCTTTTTAGAACATCTATTCGTACTATGTAAATTCAGTATATTGGTACTTTAAGATGGGATTTCTGAATGTCTGTTGCTAAAATTATGACAATTGCCGGGTCAGACAGCGGGGGCGGAGCCGGTATTCAGGCAGACTTGAAAACTATTGCAGCACTCGGCGGTTACGGAACCTCGGTTATAACAGCGCTGACCGCACAAAACACGCATACGGTCACCAAAATTCATGAAGTACCGGCCGATATGATCAAAGCTCAATACGAAGCTATTATGGATGACATCGGCGCTTCTGCGATCAAAATCGGTATGTTAAGCAGCGCGGCCATCATTAAGACTATCGCAGAATTACTTAAACAACAACCCGCACCGCATATTGTTATCGATCCGGTTATGGTTTCTAAAAGCGGTGCACAATTGTTGCGAGACGATGCCATAGAGGCGCTCGTTAATGAATTATTACCGCTTTGTACGTTGTTAACGCCGAATATACCGGAGGTAGAAAAACTCGTCGGTTCTTCTGTCTCCACAGACGAAGAGATTCAGAATGCAGCACTTGAATTAAAAGAAAAAGGAGTACGTGCAAGTCTCATAAAAGGCGGTCACTTGAACCGCACGAACATAATAAACACACTTTATGATGGTGATAATTTTCATAAATTCACTACGGAAAGATTAAAAAATACTTACACACACGGTACAGGTTGTACCTTATCATCGGCTATTGCAACATATCTCGGAAAGAACATCCCGCTTGCTCAAGCGGTCGAGTTTGGCATACAATATGTTTCAGAAGGTATGAAACACGGATATATGGTCGGTGGAGGTGCAAACCCGCTCAATCATATGCACGTACTAAACCGGTAAAATACCGGCATCAACCATTCCTGAGATATTCGGAAAGATTTGAAGGAGTGTGATCGCATGAAATTACATTATACCCTCACACTGCTGATTTTATGTATTGCAGTTAATTCAGATGCAGACGGTCAACCGCGTACGCAGAGTACACAATCGGGAGTAGTTTTCTTTGAGACTCTAACACTACCGTCTCACACCGGGGAAAATATTCGTCTCGACGTAAACTATAGAGTAATGAAAAACTTTTTTATACTTACCCGGGCATCGGATACAGAAGAACGATATGGGGGATCATACGAACTCAGCATAGAGATCTTCGATAAAGACGGCAATGCTACAGCCCGTGAAATAGCACACCGCGAAGTTTACAGTGACAAACCGCGCCAGATATTCCCGGACATCGATTATGTTCAGGGTGGTTTTACATTTAATTTACCTGAAGGTGAGTACCGATTCTTGATCCAGCTGAACGACCGGAATTCACAGCGCCGCCATATCGACCGTGATAGACGTATACGGCTGGAAAAGATTGACTTATCAAAACCGGATATATTCGATATAATATTTATAGAGCCCGCCGATCAGAGTAATGAAGTGAGTTCCGTTCATCCGGTTAATCTGAGCGGAAACATATTTTTCGGCCGCGATGCACAGGCCCTTTTGACCTTCTCATCGCCGTCGGCCGCCGATCAACTCCCCGGCATCACGACTACGGTTTACCGCCTCGAGGATGACAAGCGCAGTTCAGCCGAAGAAATCTTCACACAAGAGATTTCCCCGAACAACATTTTTACAAATACAACGTTGCAATCAGAACATACGGATAGCCGCCTACAATACCTGCTAACCGGAGCAGAGGAGAAGCATCTGCACACCGCTCTATTACCAATGAACGGCGAAACATTACAAGAGGGGCATTATCGCATGAAGATTTCGTTGGACGATGGCGACAAACAGGTAATTGAAGAAAAATTATTTCGCGTACAATGGGTAGATAAGCCGGCTTCTTTACGCAATTTTGATTTTGCAATCGAAATGATGGAATATATCATGTCGGAAAGTGAATACCGACAGCTCCGGCGAGGGTCTGCCGATGATCGAAAAAATAAGTTTCAAGAATATTGGAAATCAAAAGATCCCGATCCGGGAACTGCATTCAATCCGGTCAAGACAGAGTTCTACCGGCGTGTAGATCACGCTGCACAGGAATTCACAACCATACGTGAACGAAACGGAGCAAGAACCGACCGCGGTAAGATTTATATTTTGTACGGTCCTCCGACAGAAAAAGATCGTTCCCTTACACCCGGTCAAGCACCACGCGAAACATGGATTTACAAACATCTAAACAAGAAATTTATTTTTGCAGACCAATCCCGGCAGGGTAATTATCAACTGGTCGCAAGAGAGGAATTATGAAACCATTAATAGCGCTTACAATAGGTGATTTTAACGGCGTCGGCCCCGAAGTTGTATTGAGAGCTATCGCCGAACCGGACATAAATGCAATTTGCAGACCTGTTCTCGTCGGGCCGATTGAAATCTGGCAGGAAACAGCTAACTCATATATACCGGCAGCGAACCTTGTCCAAATTGACGATCCAAAATTACTTGATGACGATTACTCCGGAATACCGGTCCTTCACATCGACGGTTATACGATAAAAGACCTAAGTCCCGGACGCCCTTCACGAAAAGGAGGTCTTGCAGCCGTCGATGCGGTAAAATTATCATTGGATGTATGTCAGCAAGAACACGTCCACGCAATGGTTACCTCACCGGTATCGAAAGAATCAATTAACCTTGCCGGACATTCATATGTCGGCCACACGGATATGTTAATGGATTTTACAAACACCGAATCGGTTACTATGATGATGGTTGCAGGCAGTTTTCGTGTGGGATTGGTAACAATTCATGTTCCGATTAAATCGGTTGCCGATGCCATAACAGAGCGTGAGTTCATGCTGAAAACAAAAACGGCAATCAATAGTTTGAAAAATGATTTTAACATCATCGATCCCCGCGTTGCGATATTAGGTCTCAATCCTCACGCAGGTGAAAGTGGCTTACTCGGCGATGAAGAGAAAGAAATTATAACCCCTACCATTAAACGTCTTGCTAAAGAAGACTATGTTGTGGAGGGGCCGTTTCCTGCAGATGGATTTTTTGGAGCGAAATTACATCACAATTTCGATCTTGTGATGGCGATGTACCACGATCAGGGGTTAATTCCACTAAAACTTGAGGGATTTGAATTTGGAGTAAATTTTACAGCCGGACTCCCTGTTATTCGAACTTCGCCCGACCACGGAACAGCGTACAATATCGTTGGCCGCGGAATAGCAAACCTTTCAAGTATAACCGAAGCTATTAAGTTAGCGGTTTCGATCGCCCATAATAGAGCATCGAAGTCGAAATCGAAAGTCAATAAAAAATAGTAAACTATGGTTAGCTTATCGAATGTATCGGTCTCCTATGAGCAAAGCCGGATCCTTGAAAATGTTAATCTCACGGTACATCCCGGCGAGTTTGTGTTTCTGGTCGGCAGAACCGGGGCAGGCAAAAGTTCGCTTTTAAAATTACTCTATATGGAAGTACCGCCTGCATCAGGTACCGTTGTGATCGGCGACTATTCATCCGATACAATTAAAAACAGATATATCCCGTATCTTCGAAGAACGATCGGTATCATTTTTCAGGATATGAAATTATTGGAGGATCGGAACGTGTACGATAACGTTGCCTTTACTTTACACGTTACCGGTGCAAAACGTAAATCGATCAAACAACAGGTGTTGCGTGCACTTGCGGATGTAGGACTCAGTCACAAACGAAGCAGCTTGCCGGATGAGTTATCGGGAGGTGAGCAGCAACGTGTCGGAATTGCAAGGGCGCTTGTTAATGATCCCTGGCTGCTTGTAGCCGATGAACCCACAGGTAACCTCGATCCGTCTACTGCCAACGATATACTTGACCTTTTAATCAAAATCAACAATCGCGGTACAGCGATCCTGATGGCTACCCATAATTATGATTTGGTAAGAAAAACACCTGCCGCCCGCATATTGCAGATACGCGACCGGCAGCTGGTTGAAGTTGAAATGCGAAAAGGATAGCGTTACACATCGATGACGATATCTCCACCTCCGCTGCCTTCCGGACGGGTATCTCTGTACTTTTTCACCTCTTCATGTAAGTTCTGGGCTATTTCGATAAATTTCTTTGTATGCTCCGAATCTGGTTCAAGTACCACAATCGGTCTTCCGGTATCCCCTCCTTCGCGGATCCTCGTGTAGAGCGGTATCTCGCCGAGAAATTCAGTGCCGAGTTTCTCCGCCGATTTCTTGCCGCCGCCATAACTGAATATTTCTTCGCGGTGACCGCATTCAGTGCAAATATAGTAACTCATATTTTCGATGATACCAAATGTCGGTACATTCACCCGCTCAAACATCTTCATTCCTTTGCGCGCATCGGCAAGGGCTATATCCTGCGGTGTCGTCACGATGACGGCGCCGGTTAACGGTATGCTCTGAACAAGTGTCAGTTGTATATCGCCGGTACCGGGCGGAAGATCGAAGATCAGGTAATCCAGTTCTCCCCACTCTACATCCGACATAAACTGCTTGACCGCACCGCTTGCCATCGGCCCTCGCCAGATGATCGCCTGATCTTCTTCGACCAGAAAACCGATAGACATAA
>SKXH01000053.1 GCA_007128495.1 Bacteroidota bacterium | reverse complement strand
GAAGCAATGCCGGATCAAGCACATCGGGCCGGTTTGTTGCTGCAATAATGATAACACCGAGGTTTTGTTCAAAGCCGTCCATCTCGACGAGAAGCTGGTTAAGAGTCTGCTCTCGTTCATCATGTCCGCCGCCGAGTCCTGCACCGCGCTGCCGCCCAACCGCATCGATCTCATCTATAAAGACAATGCAAGGTGCATTCTTTTTGGCATTCTCGAATAGATCGCGTACCCGGCTTGCTCCGACGCCGACGAACATTTCGACAAAATCGGCGCCGCTAATGGAGAAGAAGGGCACACCTGCTTCGCCGGCAACGGCACGTGCAAGTAGTGTCTTGCCCGTTCCCGGAGGTCCGAGCAGCAATACACCGCGGGGTATTTTGCCGCCGAGGCGCTGAAATTTACTCGGATCGCTGAGGAAATCAATAATTTCGTGTAATTCAACTTTAGCTTCATCGGCTCCGGCAACATCGGTGAAAGTTAACTTCGGTGCGCCTTCGTTCATCATCTTGGCATTACTCTTTCCGAACGAGAACAATCCTTTCGGCCCGCCGCCTCCCGACTGCATTCTTCGCATTATAAAAATAAAGATAGCAATCAGTAAAATCCACGGTAAAATAGAGAGCAGGGCAGTGAGCCAGGCGCGGTCATCTTTCACTATGTTGAAATCTATGTTCCTGCGTATCCACCCGTCGATAATTGAATCATCGATATTGGTGTAGGGGAGTGTAACGACGAACTTATTGCCGACAACGCTGGTACCGCCCGGGGTGATCATCTCTTCGGACGAACGGAGAGTTCCATGAAAATCGAAATCGTTCGTACCGGTTTTCTTTATCGTTGCACTTTCAATTTTGTTATCATTAAGGAACGCCTGGTATTGATTAAAGTTTATTTTATGGCGCCCCGCATCGTCGTCACGAAAGAGCGACATGATAACAAACACGGCAACAATGATTAATGACCAACTGAGCACGACTCGAAGCACACGCTTCCAGTTGAAATCTTCGGGTTCTTTTCCCTTACCGCCTTTATCGTCCCGTTTATTCTTATCCTTTTTATCTTTGTTATTGAACGGCGAATTAAAGAAGCTCTTCGGGCCGTTATCCTCGTTGAATAATTTATTTACAGTCAAAATGGTTCTCCTTTCAATCCTCTCCGGTAGTTGAAGCTGTGCCGTCGTTCGACGGATCGAGTACATAAATAGACTTTAAGTTGCGCCACTTCTGAGCGTAATCAAGTCCGTAACCTATTACAAATTTTGTCGGAATTTCGAAACCGACATAATTAAGCGGAAAATTTATTTTTGCAGCTTCTTTTTTATACAGCAAAGTAACAACGTTGAATGATCGAGGGCTCTGCTGCATAATAATATTTCGAATATAGGCAATTGATAACCCGGAATCGATGACATCCTCGACAATAATAATATCCCTGTCTTCAACCTCGCAGTTCAGATCCTTTAACATAGTAACATTGCCGCTGCTGATCTTAGCATCGCCATAGCTGCTGAGTTTAAAGAAATCTATTTCGCAGTCGATGGTGATTTCCCGGATCAGATCGGACATGAAAATAAACGAACCGTTCAAAATGCCGATGAATATCGGTACCCGGTCTCTAAAATCGCGGTTCAGTTCAACTGCGAGCTCTGATATCCGTGTCTTGATATCCTGCTCGGGGATAAACAATTTGAATACTTCATTTTTGTTGACGACTACTTTATTCTGTTGCATGCGGGATATATTCCAGTTTTAAAATATTTTTTGATGCTTTTGTTACTTTAAATCTATTATCGATCTGAATACCACAAATCCATATAACGCCGTCCGGTGATACTAGTATCGGAATACGTTCCTTATGAGCACGCGGTACCTTTGCATCGATAAAAATGTCACTCAACTTCTTTTCCGAGTCCATACCGAGCGGGCGGATACGATCGCCGTGTTTCCAGTAACGCAGCGAGAGCGGCTTTTTTATTTTATCGGCATCAATGTACTCGATATTTTTGTCTGTATCGAACGAAACTTCATCCGGTGAAACGAACATACTTTTAAATGTGAAGTCGTGAAAACAGTATTCTTTTTCCAAAGCAATACTGTCCGCGAGTTCTTCAGGTTCATTTCTTTTATATATCCTGATGCCGGCCGATTCGCTGTCGGCACGGTGTCCCGGTGATAGAATTACCGAGGTTCCAGACGGAGCTTCCGCCAGCCGTTTAACCCGTTGTGTTATTTGATATGATACCGGTGTATCGAAAAACCGGTTTATCACATCTCGAATTACATAGTCTGCAATTACCGGATGCAAAGTGTGTAAATCATCTTTCGTGATGAAGTACTCATCCGTGCCCGTCTTGTGCACGATCCGGTTGATTTGTTCCTGCGCCTGTTCCTGAACATACGCATCAACCGAGCGGATGATCCCGCTCGATCGGTTGATTGAGTCCCGAATGTTCTTCCGGAGCTTCGCTTGTATCAACGGGAATATCTCATTCCGTACAACATTACGGGCATATTTGTCGGAGAGATTCGAAGAATCTTCCCGGTACGATAAATTTTCAGCTCGTGCAAACGATTCGATTTCCTTCCGGGTAACAGAGAGTAACGGGCGTATGATGAAACCTCGTTTGGGCGGAATACCCTTTAATCCTTCGGGCCCGCTGCCCCGGAGGAAATTCAAGAATACCGTCTCCGCATTATCGTTTGCATTGTGACCGGTTGCTGCATAATCGTATCCGTAAGCGCCGAGCAGATCTTTTAAAAATGCATACCGGACGGCACGCGCCCGCTCTTGAAAAGATCCGGTATCAGTAAGCATGGAATTATCCATACCGGCACGCTTAACGTGTATATACAACCCATTATTCTGTGCATAATCCCTGACAAATGCCTCGTCATTGTCCGATTCCTCTCCACGCAATCCGTAATTAACGTGGGCAATAGCAAGGCCGAGCTTAAATTTCTCCCGCAGCGAAAGGAGGGTTTCGGTGAGTATTATTGAGTCGATACCACCGCTTACCGCAACTATAATTTTTGCGTTAACCCCAAAAAGTTTTTCACTGACGATGAAGCTCTCAATTGCCGAGAGAAATAATGCTTTATTGTTTCCCATGCACCGGTCATTTCGTTATATCATAATAATATAGAGATTATTGTGTAGATATTCAATAAACGGGCAGAGGGCAGCTACAAATTTTATACGATTTGCATTAGCAAATGAATTTTTTTATATTAAATATCTTAAATTTTTGTAAAATGCTGGTTACCAATCTGCATCCGTTTCATATAAAGGGGACCGTCTCCAATGACAAGTCGATGGCGGCGGTGCGTTATTTATCAAACTTAAAATCACAATTGTGGAGGGCATGGATCATTGAAAGCTCTTGGAACACAGTTAGCAGTCGAACTCTTCGATTGTGATGAGAATCTTCTCAACGACAATAACCTGCTGGAACGTTCACTCATCGAGGCGGCTACCAATGCCGGCGCTACCGTCGTTGATAGCGTTTTCCATCAATTCAATCCATATGGTATAAGCGGTGCCGTTATTATAGCGGAATCGCACGTTGCAATCCATACCTGGCCAGAGTATCGATATGCAGCGCTCGATATTTTTACCTGTGGCAATGAAGCGGATCCGGATACGATAGCCGGTGAAGTTAAGGCAGTGCTGCGTGCCGAACGAATGGAGGTGTCGCGTATTCTTCGCGGGGTGACTGTCGGCGAACAGGAGCGTACTTACGCACAAACTCCGACGTAACTGACATGCAAGGTTCGATCAAATATGATGATGGAAAAGTTTATCTCGAAGAGGTTGGGCCGAAGCATACATCGGTTCGGTACGAACTGAAGGAGGTACTGCACAGCAAACGGAGTCCCTTCCAGCTTGTCGAAATCGCCGATTCAATTGACTATGGCCGGATGCTCATACTTGACGGTTGTGTCAATGTATGTGAACGGGATGAGTCGAATTATCATGAAATGATCGCACACGTTCCGGCTTTGCTGCACCCAAATCCGGTGTCCGTTCTTGTCATCGGTGGAGGGGATGGAGGCACCGTTCGGGAACTACTAAAGCACGACACTATCCGGCACATCGATGTAGTAGATATCGATGAAGAGGTTGTAACCTCCTGTCAAAAATATTTTCCATATCTTGCAACGAGTTTTGATGATCCTCGTGTAGTGCTTCACTGTGAGGACGGCGTAGAATTCGTTCGACATTCGCGCAGCTCACGCTATTCACTTGTAATTGTGGATTCATCGGATCCCATCGGTCCTGCCGAAGGACTTTTTACGCGAGAATTTTATGAAACGTGCCGCGCCATTCTTGATGAAAACGGAATAGTAGTTGCACAATCCGAATCACCGTATGTGTATCCGGAGGTGCTCCAGCAAGTATATTCCCTGTTTTCTGAAATCTTTTCAACGGCTTTACCATATCGCATAGTTATGCCAACCTACCCATCGGGACAAATTTATATGATGATGGGATTAATGAATTTCCAATCTATAACCGATCAAAATACTTCACATTCAAGAAATTTTTTTAATTCTCATACTAAATATCTGAGTTATTTGACACCGCATCTCTTTGAGTCAGTGCTTAACCTGCCCGGCGATGTATTACGACTCTTAAAAAAGTGAATTTAAGGCAATATCGAGCAATCGATATTTTTTGATGGTATTGGGAAAATCCTGGCATATATTTTGCCCGTCTATTTTACAAAAAAATATAAGGAGGAGGTTTATGATGATGAGATATTTTACACGATCAATAGCTATTATTTTCATTGGTATATCTCTATTTTCGGGTTTGCTTACAGCTCAGGATGTTGACCGGTGGAACGCCCTCGATCCATTTATGAAGCATACATTGCGAAATGATGGAATACAACCGGAAATGTTCCGATCGGGCAATTTCCCGGAAATTATCGATACGCTCTTTGATGAATCTCAAGAGCCGGAATATCATCTCGTTATACACGGCTCGTACTCTATTCTTGAGCAACTCGAAATTCAAAGAAATACTAAATTACAGGATTTCTCAACATCGCATGTCGATCTGCGTACATTACACCGTATTGCCGGACAGAGCGGAGTCAAGCTGATCGAATATGGGGCACCGATGGAAATTCTTATGGATGAAAGCCGCTCCGATATCCGCGCCGACATGGTTAATGAAGGTGATGACCTTGAGAGAGCTTATACCGGTCAGGGTGTAATTGTTGGTGTCATTGATACAGGTATTGATATTTATCATCCCGATTTTCTTGCTGAAGATCCCGGAAATGGAACCCGTATAATATCGGTATGGGATACTACATTTGACCCGGAAAATGATGAAACTAATCCCTCCGGTTTTGATTACGGTGTCGAGTATACAAAAGCGGATATCGATGCGACGCTCGATGGATCGACTGATCAGCCGGTTCGTACTCGAGATTCGAACGGACACGGTACACATGTTGCTGGTATCGCTGCGGGGAATGGAAACAAGGGTGATGGAGCATATACCGGTATTGCTCCTCAAGCCGGGCTTGTTGTCGTGCGTGTGCCGTCATCAGGTATATCGACGGCGGTAGTCATTGACGGATTGAACTATATATTTTCACTGGCCGATGAAATGCAAAAACCCGCTGTGGTGAATTTAAGTATCGGCGGACACGGCGGTGCCCATGATGGCACTGCTTCTCACGAAAAGGCAATTACGCAATTAGTAAAAGAGGCGGGAAGGGTAGTCATTGTTGCAGCGGGTAATAGCGGCGGTTCGGATATTCATAGCGGAGGCGTTTTGGCTCCGTCGGAACAGACAACCATCTCGATGACGGTAAATGAGTATTCACCTGATAACACCAATTACCTGATCAATTTGTTATGGTATGAAAATCTCGATGAACAGGGTCTGGGGCCGTTGCTGCCCGCCGAGACGATGAACCTCTCGATAGAATCACCGAACGGTCATACAGCCAGTGTCAATAGCGGTTCAGGCACGAGTGAAGAAACAGACGACGGTAAGATCATTATTGAATCGTACGGGAAAAATGAAAAAAACGCCCGGTTGTTTTATTTGGAGTTAACCGATACCGAAGACGGAATACATCCGGAGTCGGGTACATGGAACGTTACACTCGAACACGCTTCGGGAGAGGGAAATGTTCAGTACAATATGTGGCAGGTGGTCTCTACAACTGCTGCCAATGTAACCCTGGAACCCTCTACCGGGCGTGAACACACGGTTACAATTCCGGGGACCTCGGAAGGCGCGGTAACGGTTGGTTCATATACATCCAAAAACACCTGGACCGATATTAACGGAAGCGTACGTTCGACATCGGCGACGGTAGGTGAATTGTCGTGGTTCAGCGGGGGAGGGCCGACGCGCGATGGCAGGTTGAAGCCGGAAATGAGCGCACCGGGACAAATGATTGCAGCGGCTCTATCCGACGATGCGTCATTTCCCTCGAGCAGACAGGTTGAACCTTCGGGTTATGTCGTGTTAGAGGGAACAAGCATGGCATCACCACATATTGCAGGAACGACGGCGCTTCTGTTCGAAGTCGACCCCGCACTCGATACGGAGCAGATCAAACAGAAACTGTATTCTTCCGGGCGCAGCGATGATTATACCGGATCCTTACCGAATAACGCATGGGGCCACGGCAAGGTAGATGCTTACGATGCCGTTGTTGCCGCCGGCGCCGTTGTGCGGGTTACGCAATCAGAACCGGGTATACCTGAAAATTATTTTGTCGAACAGAACTATCCAAATCCTTTTAATCCCGTTACGACCATACGTTATGGCATTGCATCAAGGGAACACGTGACGCTGCGGGTGTATAATACACTCGGCCAGTTGATCTCGGAACCTGTAAACAATAAACAGGAAGCAGGTTATTATGAAGTGCACTTCGATGCAGCGCAGCTTCCGAGCGGTGTGTATTTCTATAGGATAGAGGCGGGTGAATTTATCAAGACAATGCGGGCAACCTTGCTACGGTGATTTATATACGAAAAATATACAGGCGGTCTAACTCGGTGTACAGCAGCAAGAAATTTGAAGAATGTAACAACTTATTGAGTGTATGGCACAAGCTGTGGGGTGATCTGGTATGTGATGGGTGTCACACAGTACTTTATTAAGAGACGGGTGGTTTAGATTACAGTTTGGTAAAGTGAGTATGAAAACAGGTCGAAATACATAATCCACTGCCGGATTTTTAAACTTCCCGCAGTAAGAATATCTTTTTCCCGCATTTGTGACCTCTTTTCCTTTGGAATAACCGTTCATTACATTATCAAAATTGCTCAAAATAACTTGAAAAAGGGAATTCCCAAAAATTGGCATAATCTTTGACACTTAATTCATCAGAATGTTCTAATAATCAATACACAAACATAAATTATTTAAACACAATAATAATAAATGGGGGAAACGATGAAAACATATTATGCAGTAGTTTTAACTATGCTCCTTGGTATCGTCTTTATGATAGGATGCGATACCGCCACGGAGCCCGGTACTACCGGCAATTTTGTTCTGTACCTGACCGATGCACCGGGGGAGTTCGATGAGGTTAATATAGCTGTCGAACACGTCGAAGTGCATAAAGCGGAAGAGGGATGGATAACTATCAATAACTCGCCGGATACATATAATCTACTTGATTTAACAAACGGTGTTACGGCAGTTCTCGGCGAAGCAGTACTGGATGCAGGTTTGTATACCCAAATTCGTCTGATGATTGGTGAAGGCAGCAATGTTGTGCTGGATGGTGAATCACACAATCTTACCATCCCGAGCGGAATTCAGACCGGTTTAAAGTTGGTACAATCGTTTGAAATTGAACCCGACTATACCTATGAACTGCTTCTTGATTTCGATGCACATCGGTCGGTGAACCAGCTTGGTCACGCAAATGAATTTATCCTGCAGCCCGCGTACAGGGTTCAGTCGGTCGCTACTTCCGGTTCGATTGCAGGGAGTGTAGAACCGGTAGAAGCCAGACCCGTTGTTACCGTGTATGAGAATGATGAGGTTGTTACCACTACCTATGCCGATGAGGATTCCGGTGATTTCAAATTTATACATTTACCGGAAGGTAACTATACGCTCCATTTCGAACCACGGGAAGACGGTTACCAGGAGTTCACCAAGAACAGCGTAACGGTCAATGTGGGTGAAACGACCGTGCTTGATACCGTTACTCTCGAATAACGTGGAATAGAATATTCACCGGACAATACGGTGCGATAGATAAAAAGCCCGGAAGGTGTTAAACATCTTCCGGGCTTTTT